>JAAENB010000152.1 GCA_024224995.1 bacterium
ATTGATGACGGAGTAGGGCTGCAAAAAGAGGATATTATGGCCCGGTCTTTGGGGAATATTAAGCAGCGGCTGCAATATTTTTTTGAAAGCGCGGAGCTTACGGCGCGGAACCGTGAAGAGGGCGGTGTTGTGGTTGAGCTTGTTTTTCGGGTATAGAAGCGCCCAGTCCCCCCCGTACTGGGGGGGTATTATACCAGGTTTAAATTATGAAGAAATTTTTAGATTATGAAATAATTGAAAAGATCGGGGAAAGCAGGAAGTCGATTGTATATCGTGCCCGGCTGGAGAATAGATCCGTTGTTATTAAGATCCTGAGAACAGAGTATTCTTCTCCGTCCGATATTGCCCGGTTGAAGCATGAGTATAAGATCATCAAAGGGCTGGATCTTGACGGGATTCTTTCAATCTATGATATTGTTGATGAGGGATACAGGGTAGCCTTGATCCTGGAAGATTTTGAAGCTCGTTCCCTGAAAGAACTGGCAGCAGAGCGGAGAAACAGGGGAATTAGTATACGAGAGTTCCTGGATATGGGGATTCGACTGTCGGAAATTATTGGAAATCTTCATAAAAATAATATTATTCACCGGGATATTAAGCCGCATAACATCCTGGTAAATACGAATACCGGTGAGTTGAAACTGGCAGACTTTGGTATCGCGTCGGAAATGACTCATGAGAATGAAGCCATTTATGACCGGGCAGTTATAACGGGAACCCTGGTCTATATGTCGCCGGAGCAAACGGGCAGAATGAACCGCTCCGTTGATTACCGGTCGGATCTTTATTCACTGGGCATAACCTTTTATGAAATGCTCACCGGGAACGTGCCGTTTCAGGCAACAGATCCCCTGGAAATAATTCACGCCCATATGGCTAAGAATGCGGTTCCTCCGGCGGAAGTGGATGCCGGGATTCCCGGAATAATTTCGGATATCGTAATGAAACTAATTTCCAAAACCGTGGAAGAACGATATCAGAATGCTTTTGGCCTGGCTGCCGATCTTGGGGAATGCCGGAACCGGCTGAGAGAAGAGAAAGGGCCCGGGGGAGATACAGCCGTTATTGAACCGTTTGAACCGGGCAAGAACGATATCTCACTGACCTTTTCGATCTCCCGGAAACTGTTCGGCCGTGAGGATGAGACCCGGCAGCTGCTGGCAGCTTTTGAACGCGTTTGTTCGTCCTCTGAAGTTTCAAAGGGCCTTGAGATAATGCTTGTGGCAGGAGCCCCCGGTATTGGCAAGTCGGCTTTGATTCAAGAGATCCATAAACCGATTGTGGCCCAAAAGGGATATTTTATTTCCGGGAAGTACGAACAGTATGGTAAAGATGTACCGTATAGCGCTCTTATCCAGGCATACCGGGGACTCGCCAGGCATATCCTGTCGGAAAGCAGGGAGATGATTGCCGCGTGGAAGGAGAAACTTGAAGCAGCGCTGGGAGGCAGCGGGCAAGTCATAATTGATGTTATTCCCGAAGTTGAACTTATCGTAGGGAAGCAGCCCGATGTTCCTGTTCTGGGTTTTGAAGAATCCAACAACAGGTTTAATATTGTTTTTAAGAATTTTACCGAGGTCTTTGCTAAACAAGAGCATCCCCTGGTCCTTTTTATCGATGATTTACAATGGGCCGATATTGGCGGTCTTACCTTAATCGAAAATATCGTAACCGATCCCAATATTGAATCCTTTTTCTTTATAGGCGCTTACCGGGATACCGAGGTGATGCCCGGGCATCCACTCATCAATATTGTGAAGACTATAGAACGGTGTGAAATCCCCCTTACTGAAATTCTACTCTCACCGCTTACGGTAACTGATGTGAGCAGTATTATTCGTGATGTTACTCACTGCGATGCCGCCCGGTCACTTTCCCTGGCGGAGCTGGTGCATAATAAAACAGGAGGCAATCCCTTTTTTGTGAACCGGTTTTTAACAACCCTCTATGAAGAAAAACTGCTCTCGCTAAACCCGGCTACGGGATGGCAGTGGGATATACATAAAATAAGCAGCGTGCAGATGACCGACAATGTTGTGGACCTTATGGCAGGCAAAATTAAAAGTCTTTCCGGCACTACCAGGGAAGTGCTCAAGATAGCGGCCTGCATCGGCAGCAGGTTTAATCTTGAGACCATATCCATTACTCTTGTAAAATCTATTGATATGGTACTGGATGATTTACGTGAAGCTGTTACAGAGGAGCTTGTTACTGTTTCAGGAGACTGGTATAATTTTCAGCACGATAAAATTCAAGAGGCGGCCTATTCTCTTATTCGGGAAGAAGATAAGAAAGAGCTTCATCATACAATAGGGACTCTGCTTCTTGAGAAAACCGCCGGGAATGATCTGAACGTAAATATCTTCGATATTGTGGGCCATTTGAATCTTAGCAGGGAACTGCTTTCCACTCCGGAAGAACGGAGTAAACTGGCCGGGCTTAATTGCATGGCCGGAAAAAAAGCCAAAGCCTCAAGTGCCTTTGATACGGCATACCAGTATTTTAAACAGGGAGTAGAGCTTCTTCCTTCCGGTTCATGGGAAAAAGACTACACCCTTACATCGGAGCTTTATACCGAATGCGGTGAGACCGGGGCTCTGAGTGGTGATTATGCTGAAGCTGATAGATTTTTTGATATCGTTATAGAGAAGGGAAAGAATGTACTGGATGTCGCACATGTTTATGAGAGGAAAATTTTATTATATACAAACTGGCCTCGAAGGCATGAAGTTTTAGACCTGGGTAGGGAGGCTCTTGCGCTGCTTGGCTTCCACATGCCTAAAAAGGGCGGCAGGATACCTGTCCTGAAAGAAATTATTCGTATAAAGCTCGGGATGGGAAAAAGAAAGATTAAAGACCTTATTGATCTTGATGAGTGCACCGATCCATATATTTTAGCGATTTCCCGTATTCTTATGATTTGCGTCACAACGACACATACCAGCCCGGGCCGCTATTTTCCCATAATCGCGTTAAAGCTTTTTAACCTTATACTACAGCATGGAAACTCGGTAAATGCCGCTGAAGTCTATGTTATCTATGGAACGTTTTTGTCCGGAACCGTATCTAATTTTACCGAAGGATACGAAGCGGGGAGGCTTGCCTTAAAAGCTATTGAACGGTTTAACGAGAGAGAGGCAAAAGCGATGGTTTTATCTCTTTTTGCCGCGTTTATATCCAGCTGGAAAAGTCATATAAAAGAAAGCAGCGAGTATTTTCAGGAGTCATACCGGTTGGGTATTGAAACCGGTGATTCTACGTATGCTTCCTATTCAATAATTCATTACCTGGTGAGTTTATTTTTCCGGGGAGAGGGACTTCCTGAACTGGAAGAAAAGTTTTTTTCTTTGTATAACGTTATGAAGAAACTCCACCGCCTTGATTCGATCCCGACGTTTGAACTGTGGTATCAACTTGTTGTTATCTTACATAATGAACCAATGGATACGGTAAACATCTCAGGTGAAATATTCGAAGAAGAAGACGAGGTTCCCCTGTTGATTCGGCACGAAAGGCTTTATGTCCTGGTCTGGTATATTATCGGCAAGCAGATTCTTTCTTATTTGTCCCATTCTTTTGAAAAGGCTGTGGAAGTTTCGGAATACGGCAAGCAGTTTGCCGACGAAATAACCGACGTGTTCGGGATCCCCCGGTATTATTTTTATTATTCTCTTTCTCTCCTGGCTGTGTACCGGGATAAAAATCGAAGTAACCGGAAAGAGATACTCAAACAGGTTCACCTGTTTCAAAAGAAGATGAACATATGGATGAATACTTGTCCGGAGAATTTTCTCCACCTGTTCCTTCTTGTTCAGGCGGAATTGGCGCGCGTTACCGGGAAGCCTCAGAAAGATGAGAATGGAGTCCGCCGGGGAGCAATACGATTGTTTGATTCCGCAATCGACCACGCGCATAACAATGGCTATCTCCAGGATGAAGCTCTTGCATATGAATGCGCGGCTGCTTTTTACCGGGAGATGCAGTATGATGATATCGCGTTACACTACCTGGTTGGCGCCCATACCTGCTATTCCCGGTGGGGAGCAAAAGGTAAGGTTAAACAGCTTGAAGCTGTGTACCCGGAACTTTTCTCCCATAAGAGAGCTCAAGGATCTGCCGATACGGTACATGACTCTCTGCAAACCTCGGCCACGGAAAGCCTCTCCGAAGCCCTGGACCTGTCGACCGTAATAAAATCATCCCAGGCCCTTTCCGGAGAAATTGAGCTGGACAAACTCCTGGTAAAGCTTATGAACCTGACCCTGGAAAACGCCGGCGCGCAAAAGGGCTTTATGATCCTTGAGCATGAGGGAAAATTTTTTGTTGAAGCAGAAGGGGAAATGGGCACGGAAGCGGTTCGGGTGCTGGAATCGATCCCGGTGGAGAAACATCCCCTGCTTCCGGCAGCGATTATTAATTATACGATCCGGACCGGTGAACCCCTTATTCTCAATGACGCGGCAAATGCAGGAGACTTTACCGGAGACCCTTTTATTATGGAGTTTAAGCCCAAATCGATCCTCTGCATGCCTATTAAAAGCCAGGGAAAACTTACGGGTATCTTATATCTCAAGAATAATCTTATTACCGACGTTTTTACCCCGGAGCGGTTGGAAATATTAAAGGTCATAACAGCACAGGTCGCTATTTCCATAGACAATTCCCGCCTGTATGAAGATCTGAAGCGGAAGAATTCCCGCTTAATTGAACTGGATAAAATGAAAGATGAATTTCTCGCGAATACCTCACATGAACTCCGTACCCCGCTGAACGGAATTATCGGCCTTGCCGATTCCATGCTTGAGAAAGGAGAGGACTCCCTTGATGAAGAGAGCCGCACCAACCTGTCCCTGGTTGTTTCAAGCGGCAGACGGCTTGCCTCTCTCATCAACGATATTCTCGATTTTTCCCGGCTCAAAACAAAAGATATCGAACTCAGTGTAGAGCCCCTGGATATGCGAACCATCACCGATGGTGTCCTGCTCCTGTTAAAACCGCTTACGGGCGGGAAAGACCTTGAACTCGTAAATGCCGTTGAAGCGGGAACGCCGCCGGTCCTGGCGAATGAAGAGCGGCTGCGGCAGATATTGTTTAACCTTGTTGGGAACGCCATAAAATTTACGGAGTCGGGCAGTGTTACGGTAGGGGCGGAGCCGGTGAACAGTCTTCTTGACATAACAGTTAGCGATACGGGGATTGGTATTCCCGAAGAGAAGTTCGAGTCCATCTTTGAGTCCTTTGAACAGGGAGACGGTTCCATCTCCCGTGAATACGGCGGTACGGGCATTGGGCTTTCCATTGTAAAACAGCTGGTGGAACTTCACCGGGGCACCATTGTTGTTAACTCAGTGCCGGGGCAGGGCTCGGAATTTCTGTTTACTCTTCCCATTGCTGAAAAGCAGGCTGTGCCTGAGAAGTTTTCTCCGGCTCCTGCTGAAATATCAGGGAGAATTAATAATCTTGTTGCCCCGAAAACAGCGTTTGCCGCGGGAACGGTGAAACCGCTGGTGAGCGGCAAAACCCGGGGGAATATTCTTGCCGTGGATGATGACCCGGTAAATTTACGGGTGATCCGGAATTACCTTACTCACGAGAATTATTCTCTCACGTTCGCGTCAAATGGCACGGAAGCCCTTGACCTGGTATGGAATACGGGATCGAATCCCGGTTTCGACCTGGTACTGCTCGATATTATGATGCCCGGTATATCGGGTTATGATGTATGCAGGATATTACGGGAAGACCTTTCCCTCTACGACCTGCCGGTGCTGATGCTCACAGCCAAAAACACGCTTTCCGATATGCTCATAGGGTTTCAATCAGGAGCAAATGATTATTTAACCAAACCCCTTAATAAAGAAGAACTCCTTGTCCGGGTAGATACCCTGGTAAAATTGAAGCGCACGGTGAAAGACAATAAAGAGGCAAAGTTCAAGTTATTACAGGACCGGATGAACCCTCACTTTTTATTTAACGCCCTTAATACCATTCACGCCCTTATGCGGAAAGACGTAACCACGGCTAATGAAGCCCTCATGAAGCTTGCCCATAATTACCGTTTTCTTATGGACCAGGTGTTAAAGTCGGTGATCGGTTTCGATGAGGAATGGGAATTCGTAAAGAATTATCTTGAACTGGAAGAGCTTCAGTTCGATGACACGCTCTCTATTGAAATGAACAAAGAAGGAGATTTTAGTGAGATTGTAATCCCGCCGCTTACGATCCAGCCCCTGGTTGAGAATTCTCTCAAGCATGGACTGAGGAATAAGAGCGGTTCCGGGTTTATTGAGGTCACTGCCGTGCGCCGGGATGATGAAGTTCGCGTAAGGGTTATTGATGACGGAGTAGGGCTGCAAAAAGAGGATATTATGGCCCGGTCTTTGGGGAATATTAAGCAGCGGCTGCAATATTTTTTTGAAAGCGCGGAGCTTACG
>JAAENB010000153.1 GCA_024224995.1 bacterium
ACCCCCCCACCCCCACCCCCACCCCCAACCAAAACGGCACCCATAGCGCCAACGGGTCTCCCGCCAAAACCAATCAGAATTTTTGAAAAAAAAATGGACAGGCGCCTAGATGTGGCTTTTTACTATCTGCCCAACATTTTTGAGGGTGAAATTTTTTTCGGGACTGGTCCAGGCAGCCGGTCGCGCAAAAGTTACTTTGATGCTTTTTGGGGTCTCAGATGAAGAGAGCTAAAAAATAAAAAAAATGCATTTTTGCGAATCAAGTGATGAAAACAACATCATCCGAGGTCTTTAGGGGTCCATTTGAGACCATTCGAGTCCATCCGAGTCAATTCGACTCCATCCGAGTCTATCCGAGTCCATTCGAGTTCATCAGAGTCCATTCGAGTCCATCAGATTCCATTTCGGTTATGACGTTTTTCAATATGAAGTCTGAATTCTCATCGACGTACTCCACCATCTTGCCAGGTATTCTAAAGATGTGACCTGAAGTTTTCAGTTATCTGAGGTGAAATTTGAATTATCTCATCGATGTTCCTACACCTTCCTACACGGTACTCTAATGTAAAAGACCATAAGAATGGCACCATGGGGAAGATCTTGCGATTCCACACGTAAAAAAGGGTCGACTCATATGTTGAAAATGAAAACTCATTTTTGTAGAAAGGTTTAGAGATCCCAGCGAATGGGGAGGGGAGGGGAGGGGAGCGGAGATAGGGAAGGGATCAGGGG
>JAAENB010000154.1 GCA_024224995.1 bacterium
CGTAAGCTCCGCGCTTTCAAAAAAATATTGCAGCCGCTGCTTAATATTCCCCAAAGACCGGGCCATAATATCCTCTTTTTGCAGCCCTACTCCGTCATCAATAACCCTTACGCGAACTTCATCATCCCGGCGCACGGCAGTAACCTCAATAAACCCGGAACCGCTCTTATTCCGGAGTCCATGCTTGAGAGAATTCTCAACCAGGGGCTGGATCGTAAGCGGCGGGATCTTTATATCGCTAAAGTCCCCATCCTTGTGCATCTCGATTGAAAGCGTATCATCAAACTGAAGCTCTTCCAGCTCAAGATAATTCTTTACGAATTCCCATTCCTCGTCAAAGCCGATTATGGATCGTTGAACCTGGTTCATAAGGAACCGGTAATTTTGAGCAAGCATTAACAGGGCTTTATTGGCACGCTCTACATCTTTATACATTAGAGCGTGAATGGTGTTTAGAGCGTTAAAAAGAAAATGAGGGTTCATTCGATCCTGGAGCAGTTTAAATTGAGCTTCTTTGTGTTCTCGAACGGTTCGTTTTAAGGTAACCAGGGTCGCGACCCTCACAATAAGTTCTTCTTTATTTATGGGTTTAATAAGATAATCATTAGCACCGGCATCGAAACCGGTGATGAGATCGGAGATAGTGTCTCGAGCCGTTAGCATAATAACCGGCAAATCATATAACGAATAGTGCTCCCGCAAGATCCTGCAAACCTGGTAGCCCGTTATCCTGGGCATCATGATATCGAGTAAAAGAAGATCAACGTTCCGGCTTCGTATAATTTCAAGAGCCTGTTCTCCGCTTGAGGCGAGTAAAAGAGTATACTCTTCACCGGCAAGATAATTTTTAATTACCTGGAGATTCACAAGATCATCATCAACAGCAAGAATAGTATCCCCGGTACCGCGGTATTCACTGTCAAAGGAATCGGTTTCAATCTCCGCAGAGACAACCTCCTCGACTCCCGCGTACCGGATATTGGAAACCATATTCATATCATAGGCCATTTTTTCGAGTTGGGCTTTTTCTCCGGCAATGGAGAGAGTAAAGAAGAAACGGGAACCTTTCTTTTCCTGCGATTCAACAGCGATAGTTCCCCCGTGCAGTTCCACCAGCTGCCTGGTAATAGAGAGCCCAATGCCGGTGCCGCCATACTCCCGGGATATGGACCCATCGACCTGCTCAAAGGATTCAAAAACAGCTTCAAGTTTTTCTTCGGGAATACCAATTCCCGAATCAGAGACGCTAAGCTCTACCATAGTTCCGGAAGCGGAAACTGCTGCCGAAACCGCCACTCTTCCTGAATCGGTAAACTTAATGGCGTTTCCGACCAGGTTAAACAGGATTTGCTGAAGCCTGTTCTCATCGGCCAGGACCGGCGGAATCCCCGGTGGAATCTCATTTTCCAGGACCAGATTCCCGCCCCCAATAAGCGGTTTTGAAAGTTCCAGAACAACATCGGTTAATGAATGAATATCGAGCGGTTTAAAATTAAGATTTATGTCCTTATTCTTGAGCTTTGAGAAATCAAGAATATCATTTACCAGGTTGGCAAGCCGCTTGCCGCTCGAAATTATCAGGGAAAGATTTCCCCTGTTCTCTATTGAAAGTTCATTTTCAAAACTGTTTACCAGGGAATCAGCGATACCGATGATCCCGTTCAATGGAGTTCGAAGTTCATGGGAGGTATTTGCCAGGAATTCATCTTTCAGTTTATCGGCAATATGCAGATTTTCGATTGCCCGGATTTGCGCTTCATCTTTTTCCTGCCGAATAAGATTTATCCGGTCTCCAAGAGCGAAAGAGAGCAAGATCACTTCTAACAGAGATCCGATCATTGTGGGATGATCGGTGATATAAATTGTTGCAATAATCCCAAACCGCAAAAGACTTTCAAAAAACAGGCATATCAACAGGATAGTCCACGCGATAATATAAAATCTCGCCGAGCGATATCCCCTGACAAGGCTAAGAAACCCAGCCAGTAACAGCAAACAGGGCATAGTGAATGCTAACAGGGCAACAGATCTAATCGCGATATTATATGGCAGAATAAAAGACGCGGCACCGCCGCACAAACAGAGCGCTATAGAGACCAGTATGGCAATATCAATATAGCGGGAGTTCTCCCTGGTTTTCAAAAAACTCCGGGAAAAAACAAGCATCCCTATCCCGGTACAGGCCATGAAAAAGGGCGGACTGGTATTTGCCCACCAGGTTGATGAAGTCCAAAAATATTGCACCCCAAAGCCGTCAAGAGAAAGCCTGCCGAAAATAAAGCATATCACATACAGGGAATATCGAATATAATTCAGATCATTTACAACCAGGAAAAGAAACAGGTTATATAACACCATGATTACCAGGACACCATAAAACAATCCGTATCCGAGCATTGAATTTCCAATTTTCACAACAAACGTTTCCGGAGTATAGAGAGCCAGTGGAGCTAAAAGAGAGCTTTCGGTTTTAATACGAAGATATACGCTCTGAGTTTCCCCCGGTTTTACCGGCAGGTTAAAAACAAAATTCCGGTGTTCAACTTCACGGTTTTCGAAAGGCCGTTTATCGCCGGTGTAGATTTTTTTCACCAGTCCTGCGGAGTCAAAGACGTAACAATCAATGTAATCAAGAAGGGGATATCCCAGTTCCAACAGTACATTTTTATTTTTGGAAAACTCCTTTTGAGACGGGTAAACCAGGCGGCAGTGAATCCAGAGAACAGAATTGGTAAAACCAAGATTAATTTTCTTTTCGCTGCTCGGAATAAATCTCCCCGCAACCTGTTCCGCGCGAACCTCATCAAGAGTAAGAGTGCCCTGTGTATCTTCCAGGTACGCCAGGCTCATAACGGGCAGACCGCCGGTTTTCTTCTCTCCTCCTTCCGCAGTGGATACAAGAAGCATCGGAAGAACCATAAGAAGGATCATAAAAATCAATCGGAACCTATAGCGTCTCATGTGTACCATCCCCGGTCCTTCCCGTACTAAAACGGACTGCAACCCGCACCCCGCCTTCTTCCCGGTTGTTCGCGCTGAGTTCGACATCCTTAAAAACATGCCGCAACCGCTGCTGTATGTTCCCCAGCGACCGGGACATGATGTCTTCTTTTTGTAATCCCAGGCCGTCATCAAGAACTTCTATTACGGTGACAGCTCCGTTCTGTTCCGCATTGACCGTTATGCACCCCCCTTCCCGTTTATTCCTGAGACCGTGTTTAAGCGAATTCTCAACCAGCGGCTGAATCGTGAGCGGTGGAATTGCCACGTCCGTAAAATCCCCGTTTTTTTTCATCTGTATTGAAAGCGTTTCATCGAACTGGAGCTCCTCCAGTTCGAGATAATTCTTTACAAATTCCCACTCTTCATCAAAACCAATGAGCGATTGCTGCACCTGGTCCATAAGGAACCGGTAATTATGAGCCAGCTTCAGCAACGCGCGGTTTGCCGTATCCACATCTTTCCGCATCAACGCGTGAATGGTATTCAGGGCATTAAAAAGGAAATGAGGGCTCATTCGATCTTGCAGCAATTTGAATTTTGCCTCCCCGTATTCTTTCACGGTTTTCCTTAGTTTCACCAGGGTATGGGAACGAACAAGCAGCTCTTCTTTATTCAGCGGTTTGGTCAGATAATCATTTGCCCCGGCCTTAAATCCCGCTACCAGGTCCGGAATACTGTTCCGTGCAGTAAGCATCAGTATGGGCAGCTCATACAGGGAATATTGCTCGCGCAAGTGTCTGCATACTTCATATCCGGAGATTTTTGGCATCATAATATCCAGCAGCAGCAGATCAAATTCTTTTTCTTGTACAATATCCAGAGCCTGGTTCCCATTTGAGGCAAAGGTACAGGCATATCCTTCACGAGAGAGATAATTCTTGATGACCTGGAGGTTAACCAGGTCATCATCCACCACAAGAAGTATACCGCTCTTCTCCTCACTCTCATTACCGGAAAGAGAGCTTTCAGCAGAAGAGACGGCTTCCAAAACATAATCCCGAACCCGTGAAACCCGGATATTTTCCAGGTCATCGTTTTTAATTCCAGCAGCTTCTGTGGAAACGGGCAGCGTAAATGAAAACCTGGCCCCTTTTCCGGCTTCCGATTCCACAACGAGCTCTCCTCCATGCAGTTCCACCAGCTGCCTTGCAATAGGAAGGCCAATACCGGTACCACCATACTTCCTGGATAATGAACCGTCTGCCTGTTCAAAAAATTTAAAAATATGAGCCTGTTTTTCCACCGGGATACCAATTCCCGTATCGGAAACGGTAATTTTAAGTCCGGGAGTTTCTTTTCGAATAGGCTCCGTTAGATCAGCGGAAATTGAAACAGTTCCCGACTCAGTAAATTTAACGGCATTTCCTACCAGGTTAAAAAGAACCTGCTGAATCCTGTTCTCATCACCCAGGACAGGGGGAACTTCCGGTTTGATAGCATTAACCAGCTCCAGGTTTTTGGTACCGGCCAGGGGACGTGAAAGGTCCAACACCAGGTCGGCGAGAAGCCGAATATCGAGAGGCTTACGGCTCAGTTCAATATCCTTATTTTTAAGTTTTGAAAAATCAAGAATATCATTTACCAGGTTGGCGAGCCGTTTGCCGCTCGATATGATGAGTGCGAGGTTTGCCCTGTTCTCATTTGAAAGCCTGTCTTCCGAACCGCTTATCATGGAATCTGCGATACCAATAATCCCGTTAAGAGGAGTGCGCAGCTCATGAGAGGTATTCGCGAGGAATTCATCTTTTAACGTATCGGCAATATGAAGATTTTCTATTGCCCGGCTTTGAGCTTCCTCTTTTTCCTGTTTAATAATATTGATCCGGTCGCCCAGGGCAAAGGAGAGGAGTATCACCTCCAGGATACAGCCGAATTGCTGCGAATGGTCAATGAGAAATCCCTTTGGCACAATACCGAATTTACTAAAAGCCAGCACCAGGGTTCCCAAAAGGGGGGCAGTCCATGCTATTGAATAAAAAATAGCCGGGCGATATCCGTTTGCCATAGAGATATATCCGGCCAATAACATAAAACAGCCGCTCGCGATTGAACAAATGATCGTTATTTGCGTAATAACCGCATACCCCACAAAAAAAGAAGCAACCGTATTAAAAGAAGCAATGAGGAATAAAATGCCAAGAATTATATTCAGCCGGGGTAAACTTATTTTTGTTTGTAAGAAATCTTTGCAAAAAAGAATTCCCGTAATAATAAGCAGGGCAATAAAAAAAGGGATAGAACGGTTCGCCCATACAGGCGAATTGGGCCACAGGTACTGAAAACAAAAACCTTCCATCGAAGCCTGCCAGAAGAGATTCGCCATAACAAATAAAACATAGAGAATATAACTTTTTATGCGTATCACGAAAAAAAGGAACAGGTTATAAATAATCATAACAAGCATAATACCAAAGAAGATACCATAGCCAATAAAAGATTGTTGCTGCTGTCGAATAAAAGATTTCATCGTCCATAAGGCCAGGGGAAGCTGTACCGAACTTTTGGTTTTTATATACAGGTAGTAAGTTTGTTCCTGCTGTTTATTACAATCCAGTTCAAAAACAAAATTTCGATGCTGAACCTCCCGGAATGCAAATGGGTATACATCACCGGTTTTCTTTACCGAGAACGTTCCTTTTTTTTGAGGAATATAGAGTTCTACATGATCAAGGAGCGGGTATGCCAGTTCAAGATACCATCTCTCCGCTGAAAGTTTCCGCTGCTCCGTCTCTCGCAGCCGAAAACGGACCCAATATGCTGAATTGGTAAATCCCAGGCTCAAATGCTCACTGTTCGATGAAATGAATCTGCCGGAAAATCCCGGGGAGCTGACATCTTCGATTTCTAATTTTTTACCGGGATTCTCCAGGTATTCCAGGTGAAGCCCCAGTTCGTACCAATCGAGTCCTTGTTTCAATTCAACAGGAGGGGCCGATAACACTTCCGCAGGGAGCAACAGCAGGAAAACAGAAAGAATTCCAGCGCAAAGATATAGAGCCCGATATGCAGTTATCGATTTCATGACTGATATTTTTTTATTAAGCATTATTTTTCCACTAGGGAACCGGCTGAGGAAAAAGAGACAACAATCACCGCCCCGCCCTCTTCACGGTTCCGTGCTGCCAGTTCCGCGTCGTCATAATAATACTTCAACCGTTTCAGAATATTTCCCAGGGACCGGCTGTATATATCCTCTTTCGAGATGCCCAGGCCGTCGTCAATCACCTCAACGATAACCTGTTCTTCCTCTCTCCTTGCAAGAACCGAAACAGATCCTTTCCCTTTTTTATTACGCAATCCATGTTTTAACGCGTTTTCCACCAGGGGTTGAATAGTCAGGGGCGGGATTTCAATATCACTAAAATCACCATTCTTAGTCATTGCAATTCCAAGGCGGTATCCAAATCGTAATTTTTCCATATCGAGGTAATTTTCCACAAATCCCCATTCATCGTCAAAGGGAATTCTCGATTTCAATGATTGATCCATTAAAAAACGGTAGTTATTTGCCAGCTTTTGCAAAGCAGTCCCCGCGATATCGGGCTTACTCAGGATATAGGCATAAATCGTATTGAGCGCGTTAAAAAGAAAATGAGGGCTCATCCTTTCTTGAAGCAGTTTATATTTTGCCTCTTTATGTTCTTGTACTGTTCGCTTAAGCGTAACCAGGGTCTCCACACGGCTGACGAGCTCTTTCTTATCAAAAGGCTTGGGAAGATAATCATTGACCCCGGCCTCAAACCCGGCAGTGAGATCCTCCGCGCTATTCCGTGCCGTGAGCATAATCACCGGGAGCTCAAACAATGAATGCTCTTCCCGTATCGTCCGGCACACCTCGTATCCCGACATCTTCGGCATCATAAGATCGAGTAACACCAGGTCGTACTGCTCCTCCGGATCACGCTCCCCGATCTTCTCCAGGGCATCAATGCCATTAGCGGCAGTCTCAACCGTATACCGTTCATTATACAGGTAATTCCGTACAACTCTGAGGTTAATGGGATCGTCATCCACGGCGAGCAGGATTCCCTTCTCCCCTTTCTTCTCCTCAACCCCGTTTTCGGCCGGAAGCGCGTGAATAACACCGGCGTCCCCGGGAGTTTCTTTTTTCCCGGGTTCCCGTTCCCCCTCTTCCCGAACAGCTGCTTCACCCTGCCACAGGGGAAGAGTAAATATAAACCGTGATCCGCTGCCCTCTTCAGACTCCACAAATATTTCTCCCCCATGCAGTTCTACCAGCTGTTTTACGATCGACAGTCCAAGACCGGTACCGCCATACTTCCGGGCAATTGAACCGTCGGCCTGCTCAAAATATTGAAAGATACGCTCCCGGTATTCTTCCGGAATTCCAACCCCCGTATCGGTTACCCGCACCTGCAAAAATCCCGGAGTCGCGGCTTCATCCGCTTCTATGGTAATAGTCCCTGATTCGGTAAATTTTACGGCATTGTCAATAAGATTAATGAGTACCTGCTGAACCCGGTCTTCATCGGCAGCAACCAGCGGTGTTTCGGGATCTATGGAATTTATAAGAGTAAGTTTTTTTTCTTCTGTCATAGTCCTGGAAAGGTCAACCACTATATCCGTTACCGATTTTATATCAACAGGTTTATGAGTCAGGGGAATATGCCGGTTTTTTAATCGTGAAAAATCGAGTATATCATCTACCAGGCCGGCCAGCCGTTTCCCGCTTGAGACAATAAGAGACAGGTTCTTTTTTATTTCAGTATCCGCTTCTTCCGTGTTCTCGTCGAACATGGAATCCGCAATGCCGATGATTCCGTGAATGGGAGTCCGGAGTTCATGAGATGTATTTGCCAGGAATTCATCTTTCATCATGTCCAACTCTATTAACCGGGTATTCTTCTGTTCCAGGTTCTCATATAACCTGGCGTTATTGATGGATATTGCAACCTGCGATGCAATTATTTGTACTATCTCCAGGCGGTCCGGGGTAAAAGCCCCCGTAACAAGATCATTTTTAAGATAGAGAATCCCGGAGAGTTTTCCCCTGCTCACGATCGGCAGACACAGGATAGACTTGGGCATATACTCCATAACAAACTCATCAGTGGTAAAATCTCCTTCATGAGCCGCGTCGTTTAGAATAAGGGGTACCGTGGTTCTTGCGGTGTAGTTGATTATCGCATGAGGCAGTTCCGGGTGTTTTTCAACGGGAATGGAATTCAAAACACGAATCTCATCATTATCAACTTCCCCTTCTGCCTCCACAAAGAATTTTTTATCGTTCTCAAGAATCATAAATCCTTTTACCGCTCCGGCATTCTCCAGGGTAAGCTTCATCAACCGCTCCAGGAGTCTGCCCAGAACAATTTCACCGGAAATTGCCTGAGATGCCATTATTACCGTAGAAAGATCAAGAACTTCCGAAACCCGCTCCGTTGCGGAAGTATGGGCTGTATCACTTACGTTCCCGGTAATTTTATTAGGTGATGCGGGCTTATTCAATTCCGGGTATTGTTCTTCAAGCTGTCTCATTTTCACAACAGCTCCCCACCGGGAGTACGCGGCATATGCCTCTGCCAGGTATTCCGATGCAATTGACTCATCATTCATCTCACGATAAAATCCTGCAGCCAGTTCATAGGCAAGCGCTTCGTCCCTGGTGTACCCGTTGTTTCGTGCTGCCATAATCCCGGTATCATATAAATACCCGGCTCTTTGCGGTTCTCCCTGTTCATCCTTCTGTTTCTTTCCTGTTGCCCGTGCCAGTTCCGCCTGCACAATAAGATATTTATGAAGAAAATTCTCCGGACAAGTTTGAGCCCATTGCTTCATCTTTTTTTGATTGGACAAGACATTCTTTATAATTTTCTTTTGTTCCTTCTTGCCTTTCTGCCGGTACACTGCCAGGAGGGAGAGAGAATAAAAGAAATAATATTCCGTAATTGCGATCATGCCCTTTATCATATCCAGGTATAGCACACCTTCTTCCGATATTGAAACCGCCTTTTCGAAAGAATGATATAAAAAATAAAGAAGCTGTTTCGACACAATATAAAAACCGATGCAGTTAAACTGTCCCCCTTCGTGCCAGGATAAGAGAATTTTCTCTTCATCAAAAATAGTTCCTTTAAGAAACTCCCGCTCCTCTACCTCACCAAGCAGGTTAAAGATCACCTGGTAGCTTAATTCATAAAGCAGAATTGCGTCCAAACGGCGAAACTTTTTAATAATTTTATAATAAGTATAAAATGTATCTTTTAATTCACCCAGCGGGGTTCCGACAATATATAAATTCCAGCAATAATGATTTATCGCATATGAAGCATAGGCAAAATCACCGGTCTCAGCACTACTTCGATATGCTTCAAGCAGGTATGCCAGGCTATCCCTGGCATGCATTTTCCAGGGACAGTTGAAAAGAGTAAAAAGAGTAAAGACTCTGCCGCGATATTCCCTGGCATTATATTTTTCCAGCACCCGTATGGCCATTTTTCCCGATTCATACCCCTGGTCAAAGTTTCTTGAAGTACAGGCTAAAAACATACCATATGACGCGTAAGCATACGCCGCATGCACGGAATTGCCATGATCCAGTGTATGATTAAAAAGTTTTAATGCGAGAACCGGGAAATACCCCGATGATCCAACATATCCCGGAACCGTACAAAAGATAAAAAGCCGTGCAATGGCTAGTTTATGAGCATCGCTGCACTCCTTAAGATTAATGAGGTCTTCAATCTTTCTTTTTCCAAGCTTCAGCCGAATACTTATTAACTCCCAGGTGACCCGGAACCGGCCGACTTTTTTGGGCATCCGGGCTCCCAGGGAAGCAAGCGCTTCGATTCCCATTTCCAGGGCATTGACCATTTTATTTAACGCAGTATACAATAATATTTTTATTTCATATACCCGTACTCTGTCCATCACGGTCTTTCCGTTCACAAGAACAAGGTCGAGAAATTTCTCCGCGTCATGATACTCTCCACTAAGGCATCCGGTTTCTCCACACTCGGTATACAGCTCCAGGGTTAAATCATATTTTCTACTCCATGCTCCGGGAGCCAGCAAGTTTATTCCTTCACTGAAATATTGATACGCGGCATCAAAGGCTCCCGAGACTTTTGCTTTTTTCCCGGCTAAAAGATTTAACCCGGCCAGGATCTCCCGTTTCTCCGTGGTAGTAAGCAGATCCGTACAACGGTTAAGCTGTCCCACTATATCGAATATCCCTTCCTGTAAATTTTCATGTGCCGACATTTGAAGAAAGACCGTACCGATTTTATAATGATTCGTTTTCCTCTCTTCAGCCGGAATAAGAGAATAGGCTGCTTCCTGTATTTTATCATGCTGAAAATTATAAATATCTCCCGATATGGTAAGAAGCCCGGCCTTCACTGCTTCGATACAATCGCCTAACAACATATCCATTGGCAACTCTAATATAACAGACAGGGTCTCCAGGCTAAACCGGTTCCCAATGCAGGCTGCCATCATCAATATTTTCCGGACGTTTCCCGGCAAGCTCTCTATCTTGCCGGACAATAAATCCACAACATTATCGGTCACCTGCACCCACTGTATGGTATTGATGTCCCACTGCCAGCCGACCGCGAGGTCCATTTCCAGGAATCCCCTGTCATGAAGATCTATTAAGAACTGGTTCACAAAAAAAGGATTCCCTCCTGTTTTTTGGTGTACCAGTTTCGCAAGGGGCAGCGATCGTTCCTTTGTGCATCCTAATAATTCAGTAATAATATCAGCAACATTATTGTCACTAAGGGAAGAAAGATGTATCTCCGTTACCGTGACTCCTTCGTCCTTTATTATTTTTAGCATTCCCGGCAAATAGTGGTTCAACGGCAGCTCTGTATCCCGGTAGGCGCCAATCAATAACATTGATCCTGAAGTTATACCGGTTACTATATTTTCGATAAAATACAGGCTGGCAACATCCGCCCATTGCAAGTCATCCAGGAAAAGGACAAGCGGGTGTTCCCGCGCTGCGAACAGTTCCGCGAACTTTCTAAAAACAATAGTAAACCTGTTCAGTGTTTCATCAAATTCCAGCATAGGAACATCAGGCTGTTTGCCGATAATCAGTTCAACATCCGGTATCACATCAGTAATAATCTTCCCGTTCAATTCCAGCACATTAAGAAGTTTCTCCTTCCAGTCCGCAATAATCTCCTTGCTGCCCGACAGGATCTGTTTTACCATACCCTGGTAAGCCCGGATTAACGCGCTATAGGGAACCTCCCCTCCAAACTGCTCGTATTTTCCGGAAATAAAATATCCTCTTTTTTCAACAATGGGCTTATGGATCTCATTGATCAACGCGGACTTCCCAATCCCCGGTTCTCCGGAAACAAGCAGCATTTCAACCCGTTTTTTTTCCCGGTCTTCTTCACCGGAAGCGCTGATCCGTTCAAAAGCGGTCATTAACAGCTGAAGCTCCTTCTCCCGGCCAACAAGCTTCTCCGGAAGCGCAAACGAAAGAGATATATCGCTTCCTCCCAGTTCAAAGGGCTTTATTACATATTCTTCCGGGACCTCCTCTGCCAGCCGGTCCCGGCATTTTCGAAGATCCAGCGCAAGGCCAAAACTGTTCTGGTATCGCTCTTCTGCTGTCTTGGCAAGCAGTTTCATTATGATATCGGAAATAATAACGGGAATTCCGGGATTAAGCTCTGACGGAGCCGCGGGTTTCCTGGCAATATGAGAGTGGATTATCTCCAGGGGATCAGGTGAATAAAAAGGCACTCTTCCCGTTAGCATTTCATAAAAGGTCACTCCCAGAGAATAGAGATCTGAGCGGTAATCGACAGAACGATTCATTCTGCCCGTCTGTTCGGGCGACACATAGACAAGCCGCTCTTCTATTACTTCACGGGTATGTATTTCTTCACTCCCGCGAGTCACTTCCGCTGTAATACCAAAGTCCGTTAACTGCAGCTTACGGGTCCCCGGATTCATCAGAATAGTATGGGGCTTGATATCCAGGTGTACAATATTATTTACATGAAGATACCCGAGAATCTCGGAAATCCTGATCCCCATTTCTAAAAATTCCCGGATGCTGACTCTTGAGTCTTCTTGCCGGCCGATCCAATCTTTTAACGAACAGAATTCAATATCTTCCTGGACCAGAATAATCCTGTGCAGGAACCTGGCAGCCCCCCGGTTATCTTCTATGATATCATAGGTCTTGAGTATACCATCAAGATCCAGTTTCATCAGGGTTTCATACATCTGCTTAAACCGGGCTCGATCCGATGGAGAGGAATATTCTGTCTTGAGGATCTTAAGCAAAACAGTTCCCGCTTCTCCATCCTTTTTCCCCCGGTATACAAGATACCTGGAGTTTTCGCTGGTTTTTTCTAATATAGTATAATCCCGAAACTTTTCCAAGAAACAACCCCACAAAAATATAGGTAAAATTATAATCATAGTACCGCATTTATCAATAATCAACATAAAAATTAATTTATTGATAATTATTCCCTGTTTATATTTTATAACCAATAAGCAGTTCTATTTTTACAAGCCCCCCAACCCCCAAAGGGGGCGAAAGAGTGGTTTGAAGGTTCCGGTTTCTTAACCCGGGGTTTTCAACCTCGTGGTGTAGAGCACAGCCCCGGGTAAAATCTCTTGCGCCCCCTATGGGGGTTGGGGGGCTCACAGATATAGTTTCTTTAATAGAGAGGATAATAAAACATGGATTCCAAGCTTACACCGATGATGAAGCAATATATGGAAATCAAGCGCAAGCATCAAACTGAAATACTCTTTTTCAGAATGGGAGACTTTTATGAAATGTTCTTCGAGGACGCCCAAACAGCCTCAAAAATACTTGATATCGCGCTTACCTCACGGCAGAATGATGTTCCCATGTGCGGACTTCCCTATCATGCCGCGGATAACTACATCGCGCGTCTCATAAAAGCCGGAAAACGGGTAGCCATTTGCGAACAGCTGGAATCGGTCCCCTCATCCGGCACCATTGTTAAACGGGATGTTGTTCGAATAATGACTCCCGGCACTGTTATTGAATCAAACCTGCTCCAGTCCGATGATAATAACTTTCTTGCCTCAATAATTATTGGTGATTCGGATATCGGCCTTGCGTTTGTGGATATTTCCACCGGCGACTTCTTCCTCTCGTCCATAGAAAAATCTCTTGAATTATTCAGGGGAGAAATCACCAAATTCAGTCCTACTGAGGTGGTCTTAAAAGAAGGCAGCGACCCCAATGATGATATTTTTACGGAATATATCAAAAACAGGAATATCCCCATATACCGGATCAATGAATGGCTGTATGATAGCGACTATATGAAAGGACTTATTTGTGAAATATTTAATATCGTCAGTATCAAGGGCCTGGGGATTGATTCCCCTGTTGATATTATCAGTGCCGGGTCTATTCTGCAATACCTCCAGGAGACCCAGAAACGAAGCTTTGACCATTTAAAGCACCCCAGGAAAATGGTTTCCACAGACCGGATGATCCTGGACGATGCCACTATCTCAAATCTCGAACTGGTGGAAAACCAGCAGGACCGTTCACGGAACCGTACCCTTTTTTCGGTTCTTAACTGTACGAAAACTCCTATGGGGCGAAGAACTCTTGAAAGAAATATCCTACAGCCTCTTCTTTCTATTGAAGAGCTTGAACACCGGCACGACATTATTCAGTACCTGTATGAATACCATGACCTCACTTCTGCGCTTCAAACCAGGCTTAAAGATATTCACGATATTGAACGGCTCATATCCCGTTTCTCCATTGGAAAAATATTTCCCAGAAATTTTATCGCGCTGAAACACTCTCTTGAAGCTTCCCTGGAAATCAAAGGAACCCTGAAAGAACAGCCCGGAGATAATTTTAAGCTGCTTGCCAAAAAGATTTCCGACATGAAACAACTGGTTAAACGAATCGACGCCGCAGTTTCCGATGAGCCCGCCCTTACTCCCGAACAGGGCCGGATTATTCAACCGGGATACAACCCGGAACTGGACAGGCTCTATGAACTCAAAACCGACGCTAAAACCTGGATACTGAACTACCAGGAAGAAGAGAAAAAGCGCCTGGGGGCAACCAGCCTGAAGATCAAATACAATAAAATACTCAGCTATTATATTGAGATCAGCAAGGCACAGGCAGTAAATATCCCCGAGGACTATTACCGCAAGCAGACCCTGGTTAGCTCGGAACGGTTTACCACTGAAAAGCTGCAAAAATTTGAGGGCGACATTCTCTCTGCCTCGGATAAAATCGTTGTTCTGGAAAAAAAAGAGATCGAAAAACTGGTAAAAGACATTCTTCTTCGCCAAAAAGAACTCCAGGAACTTGCCGTGGTGATCGCGGAAATTGATATGTACGCTTCCCTTGCTGTTGCCGCTATTGAAAACCGCTTCACCCGGCCTTCATTCAGCACGGTCAATAACACCCATATTCTCGACGGCAGGCATCCTGTTGTGGAAAAATATTACACCAAAGAAATCTTCATCCCCAATGATATCAACCTGGACGATAAAGAAAATATTATTAAAATAATCACGGGCCCTAATATGTCGGGTAAATCGACCTATATTCGAATGGCCGCCATTATTCAGCTCATGGCTCAAATCGGTTCTTTTGTTCCCGCGGAAAAAGCCGAACTTTCAATTGTGGACCGGATCTTCACCCGCATTGGCGCTTCAGACAATATTTCCCGGGGGGAATCCACGTTCCTGGTTGAAATGAACGAGACCGCCAATATTCTGAATAATGCTTCGGACCGGAGCCTTATTATTATGGATGAAGTCGGCCGCGGTACCAGCACCTATGACGGCCTTTCCATTGCCTGGGCTGTGGTTGAATATATTTTACGCTATATTAAGGCCAAAACCCTTTTTGCCACCCATTACCATGAACTGACCCAGCTGGGCAGTAAAACCGGCATTGTTAATTATAATGTCCTGGTAAAGGAACACATGAGCGGTGTGGACTTTCTTCATAAAATGGTCAAAGGGGCCGCTGACAAATCCTACGGTATTCACGTGGCAAAACTGGCCGGCATTCCCAAACAAATAATCGGGAGAGCAGCCAAGATCCTGGATAAACACGAACGGAGTTCCAAAAGCGGCAAGAACTCTATCCCGAATCTTGAAGAACAGTCTTCGGAACAGCTGGAAATTTTTAACGCCGCAAACCATCTCGTTATCCAGGCCATCAGAAACATTGACCTTGATGAAGTCACGCCGATCAACGCGCTCAACGAACTGAGCAGGCTTAAAAAGCTGATTGATTAATTAAGATACATACAAAAAAAATCAATTGAAATTCCCGGTTAAATCATTGTATAATAAATAATGAAAAACCGGGACAAAAACAGCGCCGTAAAAAGCACTCTTTCCATGTTCATCCCTCTTTTTACTCTTACTGCTGTAATAATTATATCTATTTACGCGATTCATCTGAATGTGCAGCAGAATTACCGGCTGCCTCTTGTTGGAATTCTTATTGCTGTTATCGGAATTGCCGCGGGATATTTTTCATGGAAGTTCTCCAAAGCAACGATTTCCCGGCAGCAGGCGGAACTGGAGCTGCGTGAGAATGAAGAACTGCTGCGCAGCATTACGTCCGGAGCGCCTATTGTTCTTTTCGCTTTTGACAAAGACGGCACCTTTTCGTTCTCCGACGGCAAAGGACTCGAAGCGCTGGGTCTCAAACCGGGCCAGGTGGTTGGCAGTTCGGTTTTTGAGATGTACCGGGATTATCCGGAGATACTCCGGGACTGCAAAAAAGCCATTTCCGGCATCGAAGTCCGATCTCTTATTGAGCTTGAGGGACTCTATTTTACCACGCTCTTTTCACCGTTTAAGGACAGTTCCGGCACCCTTAAAATGGTAATCGGGGTTTCCACGAATATTACCGAACTCATTCTGGCAGAAAAGGAACTGAAAAAATCAAAAGAAGAGGCTGAACAGGCAAACCGGGCCAAAAGTGAATTCCTGGCTAATATGAGCCATGAGATCCGGACTCCTCTTAATTCGGTTATCGGGTTTAGTGAACACCTGGGAACGCTCATCTCAGACGAGCTGCATCAAGGCTATCTCGACTCCATTACCATTGCAGGCAAAACCCTGCTGACACTTCTCAATGATGTTCTTGACCTGGCTAAAATAGAAGCAGGTATGCTCGACATTCAATACACCGAAATTGACCTGGTTAAGCTGTTCAAAGAAATTGAGCAGGTCTTCAGCCGAAAAATAACGAAAAAGGGTCTTGATTATATTGTTGATATCGATAAAAATTTTCCTTTAACTGCCAAACTCGATGAGATCAGGCTGAGACAGGTTTTATTTAACCTGGTCGGCAATGCGGTCAAATTTACCGATCATGGGCATGTAAAAATATCAGCGAAAAAAACAGACTCGAAAAATAATACCGCGGATATTATTTTTACCGTGGAAGACAGCGGTATTGGTATCCCTGCGGATAAATATGATGATATCTTTAAATCCCTGCAGCTGAAAACCACCCGGGGCGGGAGGGGGCTGGGGCTCTCTATCTCCTATAAACTGGTTAAAATTATGAACGGAGAAATTCTTCTTTCGAGCAGCTTTGGTTCCGGTACCACTTTTACTATTCTACTCCATGATGTTGAGATTGGATACAATGAATACGAAGCAGGAGTAAAAACAGTTCAACCGGAAGAAACCGACTATCACGCCCAGCTTGCCGATCCTGCCATGAGATCAATTAAGGGGCTTGGAGAGTTGAATCAAACCCTGCGGGAATCTATTTTGCCGGAGCTCAATAGACAGCAAAAAGGTATTATTGTTAATGATATGGAAGAATTCTCCCTTGCAGTCATGGCGCTGGGGAAAAAACATGAGGCTCAAATTTTGATTAGTTTTTGCGATAAACTCAACGGGTATATCCGGAGTTTTGATATTACGAATATCAAAAAAGCCGTTAATGAATTTTTTATCCTGGCAGAGGAGTTAAGGCGCTTGGAAGAGAAAGAGTAAGTTCGAGGTTCGAGGTTCGAGGTTTTCTGCCCCGGAGCGGTTTTGTACTCCGGAGCCGTTTTTCTTTTACCTTGTCCCTTGCCCCTGTTTCCTCTTTTCCAAACTACCGGATCTTTTGCAAAAGGGTTCTCAAAGCCTGCATTTCATAACCGTAAAGACTCAGCTTAAACTGGTCCCGCTTATTGGGGATATCGGAGCGATAACGTTCTTCGCCCGATTCCGGGTCCAGCGGAAGGTTTAATATTATCTCCTTGAGCAATATTTCAAGGGTTTCTCTTTCATCCTCGTTCAGGGTCACTGAGCGGAGCCGAAGTGCCGTTTCCGGGATTAGTACCGGCAGGTTGTTTTGTTCTTGTGTCATGGGTTACCCTCCCTTTTGAAGTGTTGTTTTTCCAGCAACTCAGGGTCACTGAGCGGAGCCGAAGTGTTTTTTGGTTGACAATTTCCCGGGAGAGTTGTTTTCTTAAAGGAGTGAATTTAAGATGGCTCTCCGTTAGGATTGTCCGGGGAAAGCCTTATCTCTTGCCGGAGATGGGCTTTTTTTATGTCGTTAAAACTAAACACAACTTAACACTACAGGTTCATATTTCAAGCATTTTTTCAACACATACAACAAAAAATTGCTTGTTAATCACATAAAAAATGAGTATAATTCACACCAACCTGTAAGCAAACCGGGATCTTTATATGCAGTTAAATGAAAAAATAAAACTTTTAAGAAAAAACAAAGGTCTGTCACAGGAAAAATTAGGTGCTTTAATCGGTATCCATCTTAATCATGTTAACAGGCTGGAGAATGGACATTCTCAACCGTCCATTGACGTTGTTAAGAAATTGATGACTGCATTTGAAGTTTCTGCTGATTATCTTCTTTCCGATGGGGATGACGATATTTCCGCTTCCCTGGTTGGCGATAAAGAACTGCTGCGATTGTTTGAAGAGGTTTCTAATTTGAATGATGAGGATAAGCAGTTTGTTGTTAAGATGATAAAGATGGGGATTAATAACAGCAAGATAAAAGAGATGTCTGTTTAGGGAAGAGTCATTTCCCAACATCGTCTTGTTTTTTGTAGGGTAGAGGCATGCCTCTACCCTACAAAAAGACAGGACGATGTTGGAGGAGTCTGCCCCGGGTGGGTTGTGCGTTCCAGGGGGCGTGTTTTAGAGACGTTGCGTGCAACGTCTTTACGGGCTTGTTGCTGCGAAGGTATTCAAGGGATTTAAGACAGGTCTGGATTCCTTCGTGGAGTGGACTCCGGGTGGAGAAGTTCAAACCTGAGCCTGCACCTTGAAAGCGACGTTACGTAACGTCGCTTTCAGAAAGAGTCCTCGACAGATTCTCCCCTGAACCCGTACGGAAAAGGGGCTTCGGTACAACCAGAGTTTCTTCAATATTTTTTCCCGGTGTCACAGGGACAGTTCTTTGCAGTCTTTTGGGAGATGAAAAAAACCTTGAACTTTTTTAAGACGAGAATTTTTTGAAATGTTCCAGGTTCTCTCGGGAGGTTTCCAGGTCTGGATGCCCGTTGGGGAATTTTTTCTCCAGGATACTGACTGCTTTTTTGCTATATTCTATTGCGCTTTTATAATCTTTTTTATCAAAAAAAAACCAAGCCCGTAATCGTTGAACCCTTTCAGCTTCGCTCTTGAAGTAACCGCCACTTTCAGGGGAAGCGCCTTAATAATATCCAGATCCGTATCATCCTCATTATCAACATTATCAAAAATCAGCAGGGAGTTTTTGGGAAGAGATTGCAGGAAGTCGATAATCTTATTATAAATAATATCATATGTGTCACTATCAGCAATATCGATAAGAGACTTTTTAAAATTACTCACAATGGAATCTTTAATCCCTGAATAATAATTAACCCAGCCAACATACTCATACGATTCAAGATGCTTCCAGAAATACCGCTTGCAAAGCTCAGTCTTGCCAATCCCGCCAATGCCGTTAACCAGCAGCACCAGCCCTTCGGAACCGATAAGTTTCTCAAACGCGGCAAGATCCTTTTCACGCCCAACCAGTTTGATATTTTTTGACGGAAGTTTAGTTAAAAATTTATTATCCGGAGCAGTGCTCTCGCTTTCAACCGGAGTGTCCTCTGACCCCGAACCATCTCCCCACGGTTCCAGGGGCAAAGAGAAATCAATAAAATTATCATTCTTAGCCAGGGGATCGGGCTGGAATTCCAGAATATCATCATTCCACACACGGGGATAGAGCCTCACCATGAGTTCCCGCGAGTCCCCTGCCCCGGCAACCTCAATGGAAATAACATTATACCTGGGCTTCCAGCCGGATTCTCTCCGGTCTGGGTGAACAGCACCGGAAAAGATCCTGAGTGTGTCATTTGAATTATTAAAACTAACCTGTTCAACAGACTGTGCATGCTCATGTCCAAAGAGCTGGATCCTGGCCCTGAGGTTCAATCTTTTGCTAACCGTCTTACTGTCCAGAAGCCATCCCATAGGATGATGACACAGGGTCAAATAGGCGACGCCATCTTCTTTGTGAAGCTGAACCTGGGCTTCACCCAGGATGAGTTTGTTTTCCTTATCGTTGTCACTCCCATCGGAAATAATTGTAGAAGTAAGTCCGTGAAGCCTGAGAGTTGACCCGTCGCTTAGAGGAAAATCCTTTTGCCAGAAAGGTTTTTTCGGTGTAACCTTGCACTTATATTTTGCGGCAAATTTACTGTATTGCTTCATGGGATCAAATAATATCTTTGAATATGTATCGTCCTGCAAAATCTCAACAAGTTCGGAATCCAGGTTAGGCGGGTCTGTCTTACGAAGCGTTTCATGAACATGCTTTAGAGCTTTGCTTTTATTAACAATGTTACGGTCAACATCATGGTTCCCCGGAGTTATCCAAACACTTTTCTTATCGCAGCCTGCGAGCTCGCAAAGTGAATCGAGCCATTCTCCACCTGTTTTCTCAAGTCAAGGTTGATATCGAACGTATCTCCACTTTTCTTTGTAAAATGAATATCGGATAGATGAATGAAGGTTAATGGCATGGCTTTATCCCGGAGTCGATTTTAGATACTACTCATTTAAGAAGTATACCAGGAAGAAAGTCAAGAGGAAAACTCTATTTTTGCGCTATATCGTCCGGGATTTTACATAATTTAGGTCACCGGAGCTCGTTTATGTTTGCCCCCACCTCGCCGAACTTCTACCCACATTTTGTGGGTTCTGCCCCGTCTTCAGACACAACGGTTCCTTCCCCATCCCTTGGGCGTGCGGTTTTTTTTAAACAAAACGTTTTATGGATGAATATGCTCCTACGTAAAGTACTCTTCCAGATGATTCTCCTCCGGAAAACCCCAATATATGACGAATTTCTGTATTCCGCCCGATTCCCTCGCCCCAAATAAATAGTTAGCATGATAATTATCGGCAATAATCATTTCTTCGGGAGAGGCAGGCTCCTCAAGCAGAATCTCCAGGTACTCGTGGATGGCGAAGGCTATTATCGCGGAAATGGACATTTTATGAATTTTCCGAAGATCCTGGAAGGTTTCATACACCTGCGGCGGAAGCCACACATGAATCCTACGCCCGGGTTCACCATCTCTTAACTGGTAATGAATCCGGTGGAACATATGAATCTCCAGTTCTTTCTTCTCCGAAACGCGTCTCATGAGCAGAAGAATAACTTTATTACGGGATAGACCCATCCGGGCGGCAGCATCCTGCACTTTAGCAAGTAATTCGCATTTTATATATATCGTACTGTCAATATTCATCGTTTCCTCCAAATCAGGTAAAAGGTAAAAGGAAGACTTCTTTAAAAAGCCATTCGCCTTGCCCCCTTGCCCCTCTATTATAAGTGCAACATCTTCCGCTAAAACAAGCTCCATTTATAAATTAGTTCACCAGGGTGATGAGTATTTCTCATAGCGTGGGGTTTCAAACCAACGTTATGAAGAAGGAGGCCCGGGGATAAAATCTTCGGAAACAAGCCCGTAAAGACGTTGCACTGCAACGTCTCAAAAACAAAACCCGGGACAACATCCCCGGAAACAAGAACTTTCAACCTCTTTCCTTTACCCGGTTCCCTTTTATTAATTTTCTTCATCGCTCACCTGGGTCACCGGGTCACTGAGCGGAGCCGAAGTGCCCTCAAAAACACTAAACTTTTATTAAGTATAATTAAATAACAACATAACTAAATTACAAGCAAAAAAAATCTACTTGCCTAAAAAATCCCAACCATGTAAAAAAAGACTTCACACGGAGAAAACAACATGACAGAAAATATATTAAGCAGTCTTCCGCGGGAACAGATAGAGGATATCCTGTTCAAGGCCCTTAGAAGCGTTTACCGGTTTGAACGCCTGGAAGTGGAGGAATTTGATCTCAGTTATCCCCAGATCTACCTGTTGAAATATTTAAAAAGAAATCCCGGGGTGCGGATAAGTGAAATAGCCGAAGAAATGAAAATGAAGATTTTCGGGGCAACCAGGCTTGTAGATCAACTGGAAGAAAAAGAATTTTTAAAAAGAAAAAGAGACAGCAATGACAAAAGAAATATTTTTGTGTTTATCAGCACAAAAGGAAAACGGATGCTTCAAAAAATAGAAGACCACTCGTTTAGCACAATCATGACAAACCTGGAAACCTTTGATGAAGAAGATCTCCTGGCACTGGTCAAATTAACGACTAATCTCGATAAGATATTGGGAGTGTAAAGGTACACGCAGGGGTTCGAGGTTTTTTGGCCGGGATTTACGAATAAATCCCGGTCTCTTCTATATAATAGGTATTATTATCTATCAAATATCTATCAAAATTTTTATCAAAATTCTCCTAAAAATCTTGAATTTTTTTTTACAGTCTGGTAAACTACGTTATTATGTCATCTGTTTTGACACTATAAAAGAACTACCGGGATTATAATGGACGATAAAAGCCGTAATGTTGAATTAACCGTAAGGCTCATGAAAGCCGGTTCCCGTTTTGCTCATAGTCTGTATGACGAATTCGGCAACCTGGTCCTTGAAGGGCGGACTCCAATAACGGAAGCCCTTTTAAAGCACCTGGCCGCAGAAAATATTGATACCCTCTATTACGATCCTGCCCTTGCCGGGAAAGGGGCAGATTCTCCCGATGGTGTACCCGAAGGCTCTTCCGGGGAATCGAACGATGCCGGGCTGGATGTAAATAAACCGGTTATTGATGATGAACTAATGAATGAGACTGTTGCCCATACAAAAGATCTGCTGGAATCGATACGGGATATCTATACCTATTCTCCGGGAGAAACCATTCCAAAGGAAAAAATAAAAGAATCCCGCGACATGATAAACAAGCTCCTGGGCCGGATGGAAGAGAACAGTGACGGGGTCTTTTCCGCTGTAGCGAAATTAAAAGACCTTGATGAATATCACTATCACCATTCCACCACGGTCTCTGTTCTTGGCGCGCTCCTTGGAGCCCGCCTGGAGTACAAACAGGAGCTCCGGGCCGCAATGGGTCTGGGGGGCCTGTTTCATGATATTGGCCAGTCTTCCGTTTCAAAAGATATTCTCAATAAAGTGGAAAAGCTAACGGACGAAGAATTTGATATCGTCCAGGGACATCCCCATGTGGGATACAAACTGGTGGAAAACAATCCCCATATGCAGGAACTGGAAAAACAAATTGTTCTCCTTCATCATGAAAAAGGGGACGGCAGCGGCTACCCCTTTGGTTTTGACCTTGACCATATTGAGAACAGGATCTCTAAAGAGGTACGCCTCATGTCCCTGTGCGATGTCTATACCGCGCTCGTCATACGAAAACCGGGGAGCGAGCCCTTTACCAGCAAGCAGGCCCTGAGAATAATGCTAAACCTGGTTTATGCCCCCTATAAAAAAACATACCATTTTTTACCCACCGATTTCAGGGAATTTATTCGCGGCCTTGGATTCGTGGTAAACAGGGGAAATTTCTTCATGGCCCGGGGCGACCTGGTGCGGCTCAATTCCGGAGAAGTAGGCCTTGTTGAAGAAATGAACAAACTATATCCCCTTAACCCGAAAATCCGGATCGTTAAAGACCGGCAGCTGCAAAATGTTAAACGGGCCATCCAGGTAGATATGTTAAAAGATTATAACAGTTACATCGCGAATGTATTCGACAGAAGCCAAAAGGATCCCAAATCGACGAAAATGTCCATACAAAAAGCAGACACCGACGAAGCGTAGGAACCCGGCATATTTATGGAAAACGAGACAGATATAAAAAACCGGGTTTCAGAAAACAGAAGCAAGTTTCATACCTATAACCAGGCAAAAACAACCAGTCTCCTCTCTGTTCTCTCGGAAGCGGGGAAGATGCTTTTTGACTTTATCCCTTTCCTGCTGGATACCAATATTCCTGAGATGCCCGGGTATATAGAATCGGAAACACTCCCAAGAGGTATTTACGGGTATACCCCGCCGACAAAACTGCTTCCCTCAATACGAGTAGGCAATGCCCCCTTTATCTATCGAAAAGACAGTACCACTATTCCTTTTATAGAAATGTTCGCCCTCATGGGAAGCGGCGGCACCATTGCCTTTACCGACAGTTCCGACCTCGATTACTGGGTATGCTGTAATATTGATTCCGTAGCTCCTGAAGACCTCATGCTCTTTAAGACAAAATGCAGGATGATAGAAGAATGGGCTGCGGAGAAATACAACAGGGAAGTACATTTTTTTCTTAATGATATTAAAAGTGTCCGCAACAACATATTCGATGATGATGATGAATACCTGGCCGGTGCCTCCCTGGGCCAGCTTCTCAAAGAAGAATTTTTTAGAAGTTCCATTGTCGTGAACGGGAAGCTCCCCTTCTGGTGGATGGTGCCTGCCGACTGCACAGATGAAAGCTATGCTTCGTGGCTCTCTGTCACCAATGAGTCATCCATGGCAGAGGAATTTATTGACCTGGGAAACCTTCATACAATAGACCGGGATGAATATATGATTGCCGGGATATTCCAGATCTTAAAATCACTGGGAAACCCCTTTAAATCCATTATCAAGCTTGGTCTGCTGGAGCGGTATATCAACAGCAGCTCAGGGAATCCCTTTATTAGCAACCATATCAAAAAAAATGTTCAGGAGGGTAAAAACGATCCCGAGAGCATTGACGCCTATATCATTATGTTTAATACTGTTTATAATTATTACCAGTCTGTTCTCAAAGACAATGTTGCCGTTAACCTTATAACAAAATCGTTCTATTTGAAACTGAACCCCAGGCTGTCGGAGCATTCAACCGGCAGCCCCGAAGACAGCAGCCCAAAAATCACCATACTCAAGGAATACACAAAAAAATGGGGATGGTCCAAACCGGACATAAAAGAAATGGATACCTTTGAAGAGTGGGATATTGAAACAGTAAATAAATTGCTGAATACATCAAAAAAATATATTCTCAAAGGATACAACCAGATATTATCAAATACCGGAACCGGGAACAGTTCCAAAGAATTACCTGAAGAGATAATCAGCGGAATACGAAAACAAATATTCTCCCATTTTAAACCGGCCTCGAATAAAATAGACAATACCCTGAGCTTTAAAAGCTATCCGCCGGAAAAGATCCTTACCCTGGAGTTCGTGCGGGACAAAGCCGGGAACGAGTTGTGGCACCTGGTAAAATCGGTCCTGTACTCAAAGGCTTCGGCTTCGGCGCGGGTAATTATCCGCAAAGAGAGTTCCCTCTTTGCCATGATCGTATGGATAAGTATTAACGGCTTATTTCAACAGGATTTTTCCCGTCTCAAAATGGACTCGGGAATGCACAATATCGACCCGAATTTTATTCGAAATCTCATTACGGAACTGTCCCTTCATTTTACGTTCAAACGCCTGGAGCTGCATAATAACTTTTTTCTTAATCCCGCGTTCCCCATTATTAATTACATCGTGATCAATCCCTATTCCAAGTATTCAAAAAAAATTGATGATATTTTCCTCCTGTATCACGACAGCTGGGGAGAAACAAAGTTCGAGGTTTATAAAAACGAAGTAGATATCGCCCTCATTCTTACCAAGATCATCAACAGCGGTTTGATTACCAAACTGGATACGGAAAGCGCCCTGCGCATCACCTCATCACACCCCTATCACGCCACCAAAAGCTATTCCCGGCTCCGGTTCCTGGTTAAAGATATCTATTCATTTTTTGTTGATCAGCGCTCAAACGAAAGAAAAAAATATATTACCATGCTGGGCAACCGGTACTATCTTTTCACCAATAATCGAAA
>JAAENB010000155.1 GCA_024224995.1 bacterium
ATCGCTATTCCATTGCAGGGTGACATTGAGCGTACCGTTTCCCGCAAGGGGAGTGACAGTAATATCAGCGGTGGCAGTCTCTCCCGTATGAACCGTAACGGCTTCGCTTCCCCGGGCAATGACCTGGTTATTCGCGTTGAGAGCGTCAACAGTTACGATCCAGTTTCCAAAAGCAAGCTCCGGTATTTCAGCGGAAACATCGGTAATGGACCGGGCAAATTCGGCAGCATCGGGTCCTGCTCCGGTAACAGTATAGGTTGCCGGAGTCATATCGATATCGGGCAAAATTGTTTTTGTACTGTTTTTTTGAGAGATAGAAAGTTTAATTGTTCCGCTGTTTTTGTTGTCAGCTGAAGAGTTCGAGCCAATTGAACCACATCCGGCTGTAACAAACAGCAGCGAAACCAGCAGAGCCAAACCGCGGTATTTTTTAAATTTTTGTAACATTGAATTCCTCCTGGATTATTTATATGATAAAATTTTTAAGGGCAGATCTTATTCTCTATTATGGAAATGCTTCCACCAATTCCACCACCAGAACAGTTTTGTACCTGGTCCCTGAATTCTTCGGCTATATTGGTGCACAGTTCGGGATTTTCGGAAATTGTAAAATAACCTCCCACTGAACAGAGCGCGGGAAATCCTTCAATATTCATTAAAACAGTATTTCTGAAAATTTTAATTTCATTGCCAATATAAGTAAGACTGCTAAAGCCATTTATGGTTTCCAGGGCTGTATTGCTTGTAATATTAAAATAACTGGTAATTGAAGTGAGCTTATTAAAACCGTCAATACTTGTCAAAGCCGGGTTGCTGGAAATACTCAGTACTTGAACGGAATTATCAAGTTCATTGAAGCCTCCAATACTTGTAAGCGCATTGTTTTCCTCAATATCCAGGTAGTGGTTAACTGAGGTAATATTGTTAAGCCCATCAATATTTGTTAAAATATCGTTTTTGGTAATACTAAATCTTCCATCAATTGAAGTAAGTTTGCTAAAGCCTTCAATGCTCTTCAAGGCGGGTTCTTCTGAAAAAATAAGTTCATCGCCAATAGAAGTAAGATTGTTAAAACCGTTAATGCTTACTACTCTATTACCAAGATAGGCCAAACCGCCACTAAGAGAAGAAATTTTGTTAAAATCACCAGCATCTGTTAGTGCTTTGTTTTCCTGGAACATCATGCTCATTCGAACACTGCCAACTTCCCATAACCCGTTTACAACTTCAAGATTGTTAAGTCCGGCAAGACTTGTTAAAGCATTATTTGTCAAAACTGCGACATATTTTTCAATATGTGTCAAATTGCTAAGACCGGTTAAATTTGTCAGGGAGTTATTGTTAATAATAACCAGATATCCTTCAATACGTGTCAAACATTCAAGACCGGCAAGATTTGTAAAAGTTGTTTCTACCGGAGTTTCGTTGTTCATAAATGCCTGGGAATCACCAATTTCAAGATTACCGGTGATTTTTGCATACCCGGAAAGAGCATCAATATGGGCCTGTGTCAAAATTGTGTAATTACCCTCCCATACATTTTCAGTGCAGCCGGGTTGGGGTTCTGCTTCTATGACACTGAATGTATCAGTGGCAGAACCGCCGCGTTTCCCATCCAGTGTAAAGGCAACAACGTCTATTCGGTAAACGCCGTCTGTTTTTAGCGTATCAACAGGGATGGTATAAACCGGATCAGCAGTAGAGCCAATGTGCTTCTGCTCTCCATTGATAAACCAGGTGTACCTCACATCACCAACTCCATCAGGAACAGAGGCCGTAACTGAGGGAGTGGTTCCTTTTGCTAATTCAGCGGGTATGTCGCTCATGGAAACTTCAATGGGTTCTTCCATATCGGCAATAATGTTTGCCATAATAGTTCCGCCGGGTTTGTTTATTTCATTAAAAATAAAACTTCCCGTGCTGGTCTCGCCTTCAACGATCCGTACAATCTCAACTGCTCCCATTGTCTGGATATTATTATCAAGCAGCTTTACTGAAAGAACATAATATCCCGCGGGAAGGGCGCTGTCCGAGAAAGTACCGGTACTGGTTCCTTCTATACTACTAATGGTAAAGGTTAAATCCTGTACCACGTCGCTTGAGTTAATCAACTGGGCTTCAATCGAAGGAACTTCA
>JAAENB010000156.1 GCA_024224995.1 bacterium
ATTGACAGAATTATAGTCATTTATAACTTTATAATAACAGAGATAATATTTCAATGAAAAAAACAAAAATCCTCTTTATACAGCTCCCCCTGGTGGACCACTCTTACGGCTACATCCACGGAAACATCGACTATGCCCCGGCAGCTCTATCGGGCAGTATCAAACACACATTCGGAGACGCCGTTACTGTAGAAACACTCCCTTTTCTCCTTGCTAATTTCGCATCTGACGCGGTTATTCTGCGCTACATAGAGAATATCAGGCCGGATATCATCTCATTTACCTCATATCTCTGGAACATAGAACGAAACCTCGATTTAGCCGCAAAAATAAAAGAAAAAATCAGTCCCATAACTATCGTGTTCGGGGGTTCCGAAATAAACCCCGGTTCAATTGCTTTGCGGGAAACAAGAAAAGAGGCCGATTATTTTGTTTCGGGAGAGGGAGAATGGTTTTTCAGGGAGCTGCTTTCAACGCAGAACCTGGGGCCATATACAAATACCATAAACAACAATAACCTGGTTATACAGCCCGCGGATAAACTAATTCCGGTACAGGATATTTTTGAGCCCTACACCGGCAAAAGACTCAATTCCATGATAGACGGCTCCATTTTTCTTGAGCTCACCAGGGGCTGTCCATACCGCTGTACCTACTGCTATTATTCAAAAAACTGCGCCGGGGTCCGGGAACTGCCGTTTGAATATCTAACCAGGGCCATAGAAGGCAATACCCGGTTCGCGGGTTTAAAAGAAATATATATTTTATCCCCCACATTTAATAAAACAAAAGACTTTATAGAAAACTTAAAGCGCCTGGCAAAAATAAACAGGGGAAAAAACAGCATACGGCTCCATACGGAGATGCGGGCTGCAGGTATTGACACTAAAACCGCGCGGCTGCTCC
>JAAENB010000157.1 GCA_024224995.1 bacterium
AACAAAGTTTATTACAGGAACAAAACAAAAGATATTCACTCATGGAAACTAAAAAAAGAAACCGTTATCGCCAAATTCAGGAGCCTGGATTATAAGACAATTATACAATTTATAACACTTGTGGAAAATACTAAAAAGCTTATTAATGTTTCATACGTGAGAATTAACCGGGATTATCGCGATCCCCGAGTCTATGGTTTGACTATGAAAATTCAAGGATTTTCAACAGAACAGACTCTTCCCCGTGAGGCAGTACGGTCTTTTATTTTTGATACCGGTTTTATTCCCGGTTTTTTGCAGTATGTTAAAACAGGGTTTTCCGGAGATGATTATTTTCTATTGAAACAACTGGTGTTAAATGAAAGAACTATCCGGGCTGATGGTTCTTCCAGCTCATCTGAGAATATTGAGGCTTTTATAAATAAATTAAAAAAAGATTATAAAGATAAAATAGAGGATGTTTCGTTAAATATCAGGTCCACGCGCCAAAAAAATATACGCTTTTTTCTAACGATTCGATGGAAGAGATCGGGGCCGGAATTAGCTCGTTGAAATATTTTTTGCCGAAGACTTTTTTTATGTTTGCAAAAAAAATGTACACTTGCTAGAAATCGTATATTATAATAAAAATATTTTATATGGAGGCTTTTATGATAAACAAAAAATTTACACTTATGGGATTTCTTTTTATTCTCTTTATTGTAATCGGTTTATTTGCTGATCCTATCGCGGATTTGGCAGTAAATAATCATGACGCAGCATGGCTGTATACTACTATTTTAATAAAATACTGCCCTGATGTCTGTAATAATCACAATCCTCCAATGTTCGCGGAACAAGAAAATAATGATGACGGATCGGTGAGTAATGTGTGCAAAATTAGAAGAGTTAGCGATACCGGGCTGGTATCCTGGGCTTATGGAACAAATAATTCCAATAACCCCAATGTATGCTTTACTCCGGGAGGTAATCGTATGAATTATTTTTGTCTCTGTGTTGATTATTCGGATGATGTAGATCCTCAAGATTAAAAATAATTTACAGATCTTTAATCGGCTCGCCTGATAAATATATTTATCGGGCGAGCCGGAAATTAGTTACAATTCAATTATTGATTTTCGATAAAGTATCCTGCTATTTGGAATATCATATACTTCCATAACAGGGCTCTCTTCTTTATACCCCTGTAGTTTCGCGAATTCATTTAATGCCGGGTATACTTTCATAATGCTCAATAAAACCGATATTTTTCCTTTGTATGGGAATTCAGCAGTGATGTATTTTTGTTCCGGGAAAAGGCGGATGGAATAGCTGTTTTTAAGAGCAGGTATGTGATGGGCGTCTTTACTTTCAATAATACAACCGGCCTGGGACCGCAATTTACTTTTCTCAACCTTTTGAGGATTATCGAAGTAGAGTCCAAAACCTTTAAACGTTTCGATCTTGTTGTCGTTTAATAATGAATAGTAAATTTTATCCATAACAATGCCGCTTTGCCGGTAATCGCCGGTAATTTCTTCGTATAGTAAGGTTTCCCCTCCGGCGACTGAAATTGAAATTGTTGGTTTTTTAAATCCGCCGTAATAGGCGTACAGGGAAATTATCGTAATCCCTGAAACAAATAGAATTATTAACAAAATGATTATGATTTTCATGATACCTCCAATATATTAATAATATATCAACAGGTATCCTGAAAATCTTTTCAAATATTGCTTTTTTATTATATTGTTAAAAATATTGCTAAAAAAAACCGTTAAATTGGCTTGATGGGCAAACAAAGATTCGCTTTGAAGATATTTTCTTTATACCGGGCACAGGGAAGATACATCTCCAGGTGGGGTTTATTGTCCGGAATATATTGACTCTGCACAACCCATTGATGAAACATTGTATCCCAGGCGGAAGAAATTTCTTCCCCCTTTCCTTCAAATAAAAATACCGCGTATTTTCCGCCCTTTATCTTTTTTAAATTGTAAGGATAGGCGGCTGTAATCACCGTATCGTCATCAATAGAAATGCACGCGTCGTACCGGCATTTATTCTGAGGGGTGTACTGGGGATCATCATACCCGATTCCAATGAATTGATCAATCGATTTTAAGAGTTTGTTTTTTTCCGAATAGGCGAATAACTCATTAAATGCGGCATTGATTATTGCGGGATTATACCCGGTTGAAATTCTGTAGTACAATATTCGTATGTCCGGTATATAATCAATACCGGTAAAGCTAATATCCGTATAGGTGTTGATAGGTTCTTTTTTTTTGAAGGGAATCTTTTTTATTTTTCTTATTTCCGAAGGCGATTGATTATAATAATTATTAAAATCTCTTGAAAAATTAGCTGATGAATTAAACCCCAGGTCAAACGCGATATCCGTTAATGACTTTTTGGGGTCATTTATTATTTGCCGGCAGGCGCGTTCCATTTTTATTCTCTTAATAAAACTATTAAGCGTTTCTCCCTGAACGGCCTTAAAAATTCTATGAAAATGATATTTTGAGAAAAAAGATTCTTTTGCCAGTTCATTGAGAGTTAGTTTTTTGTGGAGATTCTGTTCTATATAATCAATAACCTGGTTTATTCGTTGTTTGTAAAACTGGTTTTCCATGGAAAATGTATTATTTACCCTTCATCTTTTTTCTCAGAGCTTTAAACTTTTTATTCTTATTCAGCATTATGGTCTGGTAATAAGAGGGAAAAAGCCGCTGGAACCGGTCAATCATGCGGGCATCTTTTCCGATTAAGAGCCGCTTGCTGTTTTTTTTAATGGCATTGAGAATCTGAAGAGCCGCTTCGTGAGCGCTTGTTTGAGCGATTTTATCGAATTTCGCAACAGCTTTTTCTTTCTCCCCAACAAGGTTGTTTGACGCTTCAATCCGGGAGCCATGCATGATATTTGTTTTGATTCCTCCCGGGTGTACGCTGATTGCCATGATGTCGCCTTCAATGAGTTCCAGCTCCTGCTGTAGTGATTCGGTAAACCCCCGTACGGCAAATTTTGTAGCACAGTACGCGGACTGGGTAGGAATACCCACTAATCCAAATACACTCGATATATTTACAATACGTCCTTCGCCGGTTTTTTTTATATAGGGGAGAAATGCTTTGGTGCCGTATACAACACCCCAGAAGTTGATATTCATAATCCATTCAAAATCAGAATATTCCATTGTTTCTACGCCAGCGGTAAGGCCAACTCCGGCGTTGTTGATAATTATATTAACCGTTGAATGTTCTTTAACAACATCATCGGCGAAGCAGTAAACTGCGTCCTTGTTTGACACGTCAAGTTCATGCTGCGATATTTTAATATTATCAAAAGCGGCAAGCTCTGCTGTTTCCGCGAGACCCTCTTTGTTCATATCAGACAGTGCCAGGCAGCATCCTTCTTTCGCGAGTAAAATAGCTATCTCCCGTCCCATGCCTGATGCGGCACCGGTTATTGCGGCGACTTTTCCGGATAAATTTTTCATCTTTTTCTCCATTTTTAAATAATTACTAATTTACTTCTTTATTGTATTCCGGCAAGAACTAAAAAATTTTTTCCCAGGATCATTTCTTTAGAACTGTCGGGAATAGGCAGCCGTAAAATTTCAGATAGTATTCTTCCATGGTCGTAGAAACCGTCCGAAGAAGGGTATCCAAAGGGGCCGTCTGTGCCGTGTATACATTTTTCATAGCCAATTTCGAAAACTGCTTTTCGTCTCAGGTTTTCGTTTAAATAAGGACTTGAGAGATCGAAAAAAATATTATTCTTATTTTTGCTGTAATCCCATATTTCCCTGAAAAACGGAATACCTGCATGAGCGTATATTATTTTAAGATTGGGGTGACGCTCCGGAAGATAGCGGAAGTTACCGTTCTCCTTGTTTCCTCCCAGGTGCATCAACATGGGTAATCCCTTTTCGGCGCAAAGAGCAGCGGCATCGTCCAGCAGTTGTAGCGGGTATTGATGCCAGCAGGGGTGCGTTTTTACGCCTATCCATGATTTGTCTCCCGCCCGTTTTTCAATTTCATTTACCGCGTCCGGTTCGCGGGGATTAATAAAGATCCATCCGTAAAATTTATGGGGATATTTTTTTATAACGCGTTCAACAGACTCATTATCCGGTTTATGACAGATATCATATTTTTTGCCCGGGATAGAAAATTTGCCGTCTTTAGTTACTGAATTTCGATAGGCGGACAACGCGATGTTGTTTAGTATCTTTAATTTGCTCGTTAGCATCCTGCGCGCTAATGCGGAAAATTTTTCCACCAGTATGCTCTCAACGTGAAAAGGGGCACAGGGGGCAGCCATAAGAGCAACGCGTTCAATATCATGTGTTTTCATCCTGGTGATGATCTCTTTAACCGGTTCCATCCTTTCTTCAAGATGATAATGGGCGTCAATAATCATCATTATTTTCCCTCTTGATACAGGGCCATGATCTGGTCTTTTAATTTTTCAATAATTACCCTGCGTTTTACTTTTAAGGTCTGCGTAAGCATTCCATTTTCAAGGCTAAAGGGTTCGGGGAAAAACAGGAATTTTTTGGGTATTTCGTAGCCTGCGTATTTATTCTTGAGGCCGGATGTAACGGCACTGCTGATCATATCTTCGGGTATTTGGGAAAGGTTGTTTTTTTTCATGTAGCTCTGAAGAACGAGAAAATCGGGAACAATAATACATATGGTATAGTCGCATCCGGCGCCATAGATCATGGCATTCTCAACATAGTGATTCAGGCAGATGTCCTCTTCTATAGACGCGGGAAATACATATTTTCCATTCGCGAGCTTAAACTGGTCTTTTATGCGGCCTGTTATCCATAAAAAACCGTCCTCATCGAGGCGGCCCCTGTCGCCGGTACGCAAGCCTCTGTCGGCAGTCATTGTTTGGGCGGTAGCTTCCGGTTTATTGTGATATCCTTTCATAACGTTGGGACCATACGCGATAATTTCACCATCCGGTGCATCGGACTCAACAACAGTTTGATCAATCTCAACTCTAAGATCTTTTAAAATTTGCCCAACACTTCCAATTCGGTAACAGTCAGGAGAATTGCAGGAAATAGTGGCAGTCGTTTCGGAAAGGCCATAGCCATCATACAGGGGGATACCGATATCAAAAAAGAATTTTGATATTTCCGGGTTCATGGCAGCGCTCCCTGTCACCGCGCCTATGAGCCGGCCGCCGAAGAGATCACGTATTTTTTGAAAGACGATTTTATTAATAATATTGAATTTAATATTCGCCATGAGACTTGTTTTTCCCTTTTCCGTAAGTTCTCTTTTTTTCTTGGCCGCAGTTACTCCCATGGTAAAGAGAAATTTTTTCACACCGCCTGCTTCAGTGACAGTTGTTGTTATCCTGTCATATACCCTGTTGAATACCCGGGGAACAGCAATGAGAAAGGTTGGTTTTACCTTGCTCATATCTTCAACAACAGTTTCCGGGCTTTCAAGAAAACCAAGAGATCCTCCCACTGCGGTTAAGGTGTGCATTTCTCCAAGACCAAAGCAGTGCGCCCAGGGAAGAAGGGACATGGTGCGGTCATTGGAACTAAAGAAGGGGTAGGCATCTATTCGGGAGAAATGAGTACTTGTCCAGTTTCCATGCATTAAGAGAACCCCTTTGGGATCACCGGTTGTTCCTGAGGTATAGACCAGGACAGCTTCATCTTCGGGCGCGGGGTAGAAAGAGGTTGCCGGGTTTTGCTCTCCAATCTTTTCGAGAGCCGTCATGGTGTTGTCTCCATCGCCACTGAGAAGATATATTTTCTCGAGGGTTGAAATTTTTTCGGGGAAGCTTTTGATTTTTTCGTAAATTTCCGCTTTTGAAACGAATAAAATTTTAACGGCACTGTCCCTGATAATATATTCCCATACACTAAGCAGCTCTGCTTCGTACATGGGAACGTACAGCGCGCCAAGACCAGCCGTTGCGAAATGGCCTATGGCCCAATCAACACAGTTATTCGCGATAATGCCAACGGAGTCACCTTTTTCTACGCCAATGTACGACAATCCTCCTCGGAGCTTGTCGACCCGGCGGCCCATGTCACTATATAGTACCCATTCATATTCACCGGTATTATTTTTTGTTCCAAGCCAGGGTTCTTTTGCAAAATTTTCAACACTTTGCTCAAACATCTCAACGAGATTATCCGGCCTGGTTAGATTGTATTTCTCAAACATGGCAGAACTCCAATAGTTAGTGATTGATATTTTAAAAGTGTTATGCGATGGCACCGCCATCAACAACCAGTGTGGCACCGCTGGTATACGAGGCGAATTCCGACGCGAGATAGAGCACCGCGCCGGACATCTCATCGGGTGATGCCGCCCGTTTCATAGGGATGGTGGGCAGAATAACTTTTTCCATAAGATCCTCATTGGAAGTCATAACCGATGAAAACTTTGTTTCAGTGAGGCCCGGAAGCAGGGCGTTGACCCGTATGCCGAAAGGAGCTAATTCTTTCGCGAAAGATTTAGTCATTGCAATAACGCCTGCTTTGGTAATGGAATAAATTCCCTGCATAAGGGCAGGGCGGATACCGTTTATTGATGAGACATTGACTATTGAGCCGCCGCCGTTTTCCATCATAAGGTTTGCGCCATGCTGACTCATGAAAAAATATCCTTTGAGATTAACTTCCATGGTTTTGTCCCATGCAGATTCCGGAGCTTTTAGAACATCGCCGAAATAAAAATTGGTAGCCGCGTTATTAACCAGGATATCGAGCCGACCGAATTGTTCTTTTATTTGTTTAAAAAGGCTCTCTATTTCATCGATTTTCCCGTTGTGGCAGGGGATGGAGAGGGCTTTTCCCCCTTCGGAGACAATTTTTTCCTCAACCGCTTTAAGGCTTTCCAGCTTTCTGCTCGAAAGGATCACTGTTGCGCCATGAGCCCCGAAAGACCGCGCGATTGACTCGCCAATACCGCGGCTCGCGCCGGTTACCAGCACTATTTTATCGTTAAAATCAAAGTCTATTTTACTCATGGCTATTCTCCTGATGTTTTCGTTAGTGATATCTACAATATACTTAAAAGGATGCCATACGTCAATAAAAAAACGAGCGCTCGCTATATTTTTTTGTACATCAGTGGTCCTATCATTATTAGTAATCCGTTGAACATTGCTGTTTTCGTTGCCATCACAGCCAATACTAATTGCACATAAAAGAAAGGTAAAATTCAGAGCCTCTGTGTTCTGTGCCTTTACGAAAAAATACGAATATATCAATTGACTCTCCTCCGGGTTTGTGATATCCTGTGAGGGTAAATAAAGAGGATATAGGCTATGGAAATATTTAATAACTTCTATTTCAATTTTTTTTCAGTAGGCTCTCTTATTTTGTGTGTTTTTGGACTGGCCGGTGCTTTGTTTGTTTTGACAATTAAAAATAAATCAATTGCTGCAAAACATTTTGGGATCGCCGCTGGATTCCTCGTCTTATTCCAGTTTGCCTATTTTTTGGGGGGCAGCTTATATCATCCATTTGCGGCATACCACAGGTGGCTTACTCCTTTTATTATGCTGGGGCAGGCGCACATGACCGCCTTTATGATCACCTATCCCGACAACAGGCACAAGGGTGTGTCAAAAATTTTTCTTATATCACAATATATCATTTTTATTATACCAACAGCTTTATTTGCCCGTAAATCATATAAAGGGGAAACGGTATTCCGCTTTGACGGCCATTTCTGGAACTTTACTGATATTCAAATAACAAAATTAATTGGATTGATAATATTGCTTTTCCTTCTTATCTTTTTAGTCGTAATGATATGGAAGATGATAATTGATAAAGAGAACCGGTTAACGTTTTTTATTCTTGGGATTACATATACCTTAACCGGCGGCATTCCCGCAATAACACATACAATGAGTAATAATGGTCAAATTGGAAGGAACGTTCACCAGCTCAATGTAGAAGTAACCTATGTGACAGGTTTTTTCCTTTTGTGTTTGTTCTTTATAAATTACACAAAAGAAAGAACAAGTTTTATGGCAAAGATTATTGGTATTAGTCTTTTGAGTTTGCAGTCTGTTTTATTGGGGGTCAGTTATTATGTTACCCGGGATATGGAAACATTTTATGATGAAAACCATACTGGAAAAACCTCTCTGACCATTGTTGATCCGGAGCGCCGTTCTGCTGATCTGGAATATATGCTGGAATATACCTTCGCTGCTGATTCACTTACCGCGTCATATAATAAGAACGCGGTTTCTCCGGACAGGAGTTTAATAAAAAGTGAGTTCATAAATACACTGTATTATGAGAAATTACAGAGAAGTTCTAACGCCAATTTCAGCAGCGTCCTGGACGCACTGGTGAAAGAGAAGCATGAATTTTTTGACGGCTATAAAAATATAATAAAAAAGAGATCGGGAGCTTTTCCTGCTGCGGAAACAAATAAGGGAAAGAAAATTACTGAGTATATTGACGGTATTAAAAGGCGTATTCTCTATCAATATATTAAAATTAATGAAATGAAGGAGGAGGGCTTTCTCCTGTCTCTGCAAACCTTTTTGAAAAAGTCAACTGAGGAATTAACTGAATTTAATAACGCAATAACCTCCTATGTAAACAAAAGCACGTTTAAAGGCAAAGAATTAAAAAAAGCTGTTTTGCAATTTCATGCGCCAATGAATGGAGCGGGGGTACGAAATTACAGAACACAGGAAAATGGTCATGTTCATTTTACCGCGTTTATGCAAATAGATCCCGGCTTGCAAAAGATTCATGAAGCAGGATTCTCATACCTGGCCTATCGTGAATATATGCATCCCTTTTCAAAGAAATTAATAATAATGCTTATCATCGTTTACGTTTTTATTCTACTGGGATACCCGGTCTTCTTTTATAGTACGCTTATTAAACCTATTCTTGTTCTCAGGAACGGGCATGCCCGGGTCATGAAGGGAGAATTGGATTTTAATGTATCAATAAAAGTTCGGGATGAGATTGGTTACATTACACATTCCTTTAATAAAATGACCAGTTCCTTGAAAGATGCGAAAATTCAAATTGATGATTACACAAATAATCTGGAAGAAAAGGTGCGTTCTCGAACTGAGGAGCTGCAATCCACAATGGAGGAAATGGAAGGTATTAATGAGCAGCTGGTAAAAACCCGCGACTCACTTTGGGGAGAAATGCAACTCGCGAAAAAAATCCAAACCGTGCTCTTGCCGCAAGATTTAACTTTCCCCGGGTATGAGATCAGTGCCTATATGGAGCCTGCCGATTCAGTTGGCGGAGATTATTATGATGTGATTCACGTTGGTGATTATTACTGGCTTGTAATTGGCGATGTATCGGGCCATGGCGTTCCGGCAGGCCTTATAATGATGATGGTACAAACATCCATTCATACGGCACTGGAACAATTTCCTCAGTTGAAACCCTCAGCGCTTATAACTGTGATAAATAGAGCCATAAAGAAAAATATTGATAGCCTGGATGAAGATAAGTATATGACTATCACCGTATTGGCGGGAATTCAAGACGGAGAATTCGCTTTCTCAGGCCTGCACCAGGACATATTGCTGTACCGGTCATCGTCACAAACATTAGAGATTGTTGAAACCGAGGGCATGTGGATTGGGGTTTTTGACGAGATTGTGGTTCCCGACAAGGTATTGCAGCTTCATGTTGGTGACTCAATGCTGCTGCATACCGATGGAATAACCGAAGCATGGAAAATAGGGAGCGTGAAAGACAATCGCGATCCGAAAAAGGATATGTTCGGAGGTGGTAGACTGGCGGATATCTTCCAGGCCGTGGGGGGGCGGTCTCCTGATGAAATAAAAAAAGAATTATTAACGGAACTGGAAGGATATCAATGCCATGATGATGTAACAATATTAATTATGAAGCGAGTTCAATAACTCTCATAAACTGGTTTTCCAGTCAACAAGAAATAGTTAGATTAATCGTTGACAAAAGCTCTGAACCGGTCTACAATTTTGTTATATCATAAGGGGAATACAATAATTTTTGGGACTAATCCCGGGGCTTTTATGTTGACCTGCTAACAAGTATTGCTTATACCAGGGAGCGTGAAGAGTCCCTGGATTTTTCAAGAGAAGCGATATGGACATTCTTTCAACTAAAATACATGACGTCGCTACTTTTTCAATTTTTTGGGGACATGGTTGCAAGTCCTTGTCCCCTCATTTTTTTTATCTCCTTTACAAACAATAGGGCGGTTAAACTTGCTCCCAGTATATCTGCCGCCGGAAAAGCAATAAAAATACCATGTACTCCTATGAGCATAGGGAGGAATACCATCAATGGGATTAAAAATAAAAACTGGCGGCTCATACCCAGCAATAAGGCCGGTTTCGCTTTTCCCGTAGCCTGGAACAAAGATGAGGCAATAATTTGAAATCCAACAACGGGCATAGCAAGAATAATTAACCGCATGGGAACAATTCCTGTCTGTATCAGCAGATTGTTTTCGCTAAAAAGACCAATTACCTGGCCGGGAAAAATCATTAGAATTAAAAATGTTACAATACATATAAGAGTTGCCGTAATGGAGGAAAGCGTTAATGCTTCCTTAACTCGTTTTATTTTCCCTGCTCCGTAATTATACCCCACGATTGGCTGGAGGCCTTGAACAATACCGAATATTGCCATAAACAATACCATGAAAAAGCGGTTAATAATTCCAAAACATGAAATGTAGATAGCTCCGCCATATATTCCAAGCATGTTATTGACTACAATCATCATAATACTACCGCCGGCCTGCCTGATGAATGATGGGAAGCCCACAACAATTATTTCCCTCACCGTTTCAAGTTTTAGAGCCAGGTGACTCAACCTTATTTTTAAGGAGCTTTTTCCCGATAGAAAATATCCGATTAAAAACGCGGCAGAAGCCAGCTGGGAAATAATCGTGGCAAACGCGGCGCCCTTTATTCCCATCCGGAAAACAAAAATGAAAATTGGATCTAAAATAATATTAAAAAGTGTACCAAGCAGCATGGTAGCCATTGCAATTCCGGCCCTTCCTTCAGCTCGAACGATATTGTTCGCTGTCATCCCAAATGTGCTAAACAATACTCCTCCTAAAATAACAGATAAATAGTCTTTAGAATAAGAGATCAGTACCGCTGTAGCGCCAAATAAAGATAAAAGATGATTTAAAAAAATCAGGCTAAAAAATGTTATTAACAAACCGAGTATAATCGACAGCAAAAGAGCGTTTCCGGCTGATTGATACGCTTTTTGCCTATTGCCGGAACCAAGATTTCTTGAAACCGCGGAAGCAGACCCAATTGCGATTACCCCGGTTAGAGCCATAATAAACATCTGGAGCGGAAAGGCAACAGCTAAACCGCCAATAGCATTAATGCCAACTCCTCTTCCGATAAATATTGTATCAACCAGGTTATACAACGCGTTTGCCAGCATTCCCACAACACTGGGTACGGAAAGTTTGACCAGGAGTTTAGTGATCTTTTCCTCTCCAAGCATCCGGTCCGGTGATATTGATTGTTTTATTTTCATTTTTATTTCCATTATAATATACTTCTTAGGGGAGTATGCGTTATAGAGAGTTCAGTACATCCCGCGCGAATTTCTTTGCCTGTTGTACATCATCACTATTGGGATGCCCCTTCATTAATACCCGCTTTTCTTCCCACTCTTTATCTGAAAATCCTTTCTTTTCCTTTATGAAATCATGGATCTCCGGGTTCATATACCCGACACAATCGAAGCAGCCGGCATATGCTAATTTTTTTTCATCACAGGTGTGGCGCAAGAGCTCTATCCCCTTTATGTAATCTTCTTTCCTGTTCGCGGAGTGGGTAATAAATCCCGCAACAGCATAGGCTGCTGAATTTTGCAGCGTGTTTATGAATTTTTTAACCGGCTCGGCAAGAGCTGCCGCTATTATTGGAGAACCGATGAAGACTAGTTCATAGTCGTTGAGATTAATATCAACACACTCTTCAATGGACTTCATGTCAATAGTGCAGTGGAACTCCAGCTCTTTTGAAATTGCTTTTGCGATCTTTCCTGTATTACCGGTTTGGCTGTGGTACGTAATTAATACCTTTTTCATAATATTTACCTCTTGTTTCTAATTTATGCTATATATCTATATTAGATATATCAACTATATTTGCTAAAAAATCAACCTTGTAAAGTGGTTGATATATCTAATATAGCAATATCTATTAAGAACGTCAAGTATATTTAAGAATTTTTTTTTAAAAATTGTAATTAATCACTAACAGAATGGACTTTCCAGGGAGCACTGTCACAACAGGCCGCACCCCGATCCCTGACACCCGGTTTCTTGAGTGAGATTTAAAACCGAAGCAAATTATTTTTTGAGTGGTTCAAGTAAATATTCCAGGCCATTGAGCTTAATCTCGTAAAGGGTGGCCAGCAGCATTCCCAG
>JAAENB010000158.1 GCA_024224995.1 bacterium
AATAGTACTGCGGGCTGCATCTGGCGTAGAAGTATGGGCTCTTTGGGTTGTGAGGACTGTTTGACCGGAGGGAGTTCCGCAGCAATCCAAAGAGCCCATGCTTCTACGCCCGCGCACAAGCAAAAAGAGTTTCTTGAGAGTTTATCTTTAGAAGCACTGTTCCCTTCCGGTGACTGACGATTCCATAAAAAAAATTGTTTACATTCAGTTCAAGATCAACTCTTCTTTCATCAGGTTTAATATCCGCTTTTTTTAATTTAACATCATCGGGTACCCTGTCTCCTTCTCCAACTACGGTTTTTTTAAGTACTTTGAGATGCTTGCCTTTATAAGCGATTCCTTTTATGTGTTGTTCGACTATTTCTATTCTCCGTTTCGCCAGTTTTTTATTATAGCTTTTTGTTCCTTCAACACTGGCATATCCTGTAAGGTCGGCTGTTACCCAGCTATTGGCGATTTTTAGAACACTACTTCCTGGCCCATGCTGCATCATTAATGTTTTTTCTACAAATTTATCAATATCTTTAACTCTTGTCGTTGTACGTCTAAAATGCGGGTAATTTTTTAATTTGGTTGATTTATCTTTTCTTTTGGGTTCATCCCAATAAAATTTAATCTTTTTATTTTTAACTTTTTTTTCTGTTTCCCCGGCAACCATGGCAATCGCCCCCTCAGGAGTTAAACCGGCTTGTTCTTTTTTTAGAATTCCAAACAGGAGTTCTTGAGGCCCAGAAATTCTGTTTTTGCACCCGGGCCATATCGCTCTTCAAGTTTTTTAAAATCCGCCTCTGTTAACGGATCTTTATCTTTTCTCGTTTTTCGGTTAATTTGACTTCTTTTCAGCCCTTTTCCCTGCTGTACAACATGCGTCAGCTCATGAGCAAGGAGCATCTTACCGGTACGGGTGGCGGGAGAGTATTCATTCCCGGCAAAGAAAATATCGGAACCCGTGGTAAAAGCCCTGGCATTGATCGATTTCGCGAGAGAGTCGGCTTGTGGACCCGTATGTACCCGGACATTGCTAAAGTCATGTCCAATCCTGGATTCGTAAAACCGGGCCACGGAAGAAGAAAGACTCTGCCCGCCGCCCTTCATATTCCGGATGCCGGACTCAACTCCCGCATCCCGGGCTTGAATAGCCTTTAAGCCAAGCCAGATATCCGGAGCTTTTGATCGAATAAGACTTTCCGAAGCGTTGTGAGCTTCATGAGCATTGCAATCATTAATTTCTCTCATAATGGAGTCCGGCTGGAGCGCTCCGCCGGCAACCAGTTGTTCAACAGACCTGTTGCCAACGGTTCTTTGCAGGTGCATAATATAGTCAACCATTGGATTTGAACCCGGTTTTTGTTTTCTCCGTAACTTTTTATCGTCTTTTGTTTTAGTCTGAGTCCTGTATGGATTTATTGGCTTACGGCGGTTATTTTCATTATTCATATGGGGACTCCTGTTTTAGTGAACAGCATCGTTTATCTGTATAGAATTATAACAGGTGAAATCAGTATTGTCAAATAATCATTTAAGAAAATACTGAATAAAACAGGAAAAATTATTGAATTTAAATGTGTATTGTAGTACCTTAATACTAAGAAGTACATATAAAATATATAATATTTTATATAATATTTTAATTATGAAGCGGATGGCTGATATAAAGAAATTTAATCCGGAGCGTGCCTTATGAATAAAACTGTTTATAAACTGGACGATTATGTAAAGGATGTACACAAAGGGGAACGGAATTTTGAAAATGCGTTTCAGACAATAGCCAGGATGATCCTTGAGGATGCGGACCAGATTGAAAAAGTGACCGTAGACGGCAAGACAACCTATGATTTTAAAATTTTCAGGCAGGGGAAGAAACACATTATTGGAATGTATCATGAGATAAATAGTTTTGTTTCTTTTGTTAAGGACGCGGCAGAAGGAGGTTCCTCGTCTGAGATGGCTTTTGTTCTTGTGGGAGAACCGGGAAACGGGAAAACATTTTTCGTGGATTATCTCTGCGAGCATTACCGGGATTTCCTCTCTATAGAAAAAAATAAGAAATTTACCTTCCGCTTTAAAGACCTGAACAAACTCGAAGGATACGGGCAGATCCAGGTTATCCGGTCCCAGACCTTTGAAGATCCCATGGTACTGGCTATGAATTTCTATGAAACGAAAGATGAAAATAAGAAGTATTTGTCTACACTGGGATTTAACGACAGTGAGATTGAAACGGCATTTATGAAGTACCGGCCCCCGGGAGCCTGCTCTGACTTTATTATTAATAATATCCGGGAGCATTGTAATAATGATATTGAGAAAATGAAAGAATTTGTTGAGGTTGTCCCGGTACCCATAAGCGGCAGTCTCGGTACCATTACCGGGAAGTATTCGGCAAAAGATAAAATAACCTCATCAGCAGTAGACTTGCTGGGAGAGGAATCCATTCAGCGATTGCTCCATATCAAAGACTCGAATAACCCGTACCGCTTTGATCTCATGCGGGGAGCTCTTGCCCGGGTCGCGGGCGGCGGTATTCATTTTAGTGATGAGATCTTTAAGAATAAAAAAGACCTGGTCCAGGTATACCTGGGGGTGATTCAAAACAGGAATATTGAGATTGACGGTTTTAAATGGCCAATTGACACTCTCATTCTCGCCACCAGTAATAATTCGGAATTTAACCGCTTTGTCTCCGAAAAAGAGGAAGCGCCTATTGTAGACCGGTGCAGGATCTGTTATGTTTCCCATAACACCAATTACCGGCTTCAGAATGAATTAACCTCTTATGCCATTGGAAGTACCGCTAAAACCACGCTTACCAAAGAGGAGTTGCACCAGGATCCAAACCTGAATTACGCGGCCTCAGTTGCCGTGGCCCTGTCGCGGCTGCCGAGATCGGAGAAACTCACTCCAATCGAAACAATGAACCTCGCGGCCGGTGAAGTGGCGGGAGAAAAAAGCATTAAAACCCTGGCCGAAGTGATTGATGATCTCAATGTTGAACCCGACATTACCAAGCGCTTTGGGCAAAAGGGGCTTGGACAGCGGAACCTGGGAAGAGCCATACAGCTCTTAATTGAAATGTCGGAAACAAATGAAGGGAAGTGCATGTACGCCGAGGATATTTTCAAGTGCCTCGAGCGGATCGTACTGGATTACGTTGCCGATTCCAATGACCGGGCAAAATATCTTGAAGATCTGAAGATGGCTAAAGGTCTGTACCGTGAGCAGGTTATGGTTGCTATTTTTAACGCCTATATGGATGAACCACAGGCAATCCGGAAAGATGTCATGAATTATGTTAATATGATAATTGGGGTGGATGCCGAAAATCTTGGCCCCGACAATATGTGGAAGTATACCGATCCACAGACCGGGGAGCTCAAGGCTGTTAAAATAGATAAAAAATATATGGAAAGCGTGGAAGACCGGCTGGGGCTTAAAACAAATGAGCAGAGAGAGACTTTCAGGAATTCCATTCGAAAGATTTACGGGCAAAAGGTTTCTGTTGACCGGAATTATGACTTTATGGACAATTTGAACCTGGTAAAAGCAGTGACCGATGTAAAATTAAAGTCCGACATCGCAGGAGCGGGAAGTCTCATGGGAGCTCTGGCCAACAGGACAAACGAGGAGAACCAGAAACTCTACGACCGGATGATCGATACCATGATAAATAAGATCGGGTATTGCAAAACCTGTGCGCAAAAGACAATTGAATATTTTTGTACCCAGGAAGATGAAGGGTAATATAACTCCGAGGGGTACCATATGACACAACGTTTAATGGAAATATATGAGCATTTGAAAAAGCAAGGACTTACGGAAGAGCAGCAAAAGGATATTGAGCGGGAAATTGAGAGTAGTGGTATCCATGAGCTCCCGCATTTCCTGAGTTCCGTAGACGGTATTCCCGCTGATTCGTATCTCTCTGTTGTAAATGCTATTTACCGGCCAGATGACATGGTCCGGATGCAGAATATATTTACCAATACCAATTCCGTACATGTGATCAAATCCCTGGATGAATTACTCCGGCGGGATGAACGGCGTGAAGAAGACGGATTTCCCAAAAAGATACGCCTGGGAAAAATAATCAAACCTTCGGATCATGGAAAGAACAAGGTCGTGGTTGTTCCCACGGTTGTTGAAGAAAAACTCATACATGATACCAGGCCCATTACAGGGGAATCTGAAACCGGGGGGGCGGGAGAAGGAAAGGAAGGTGATATCCTTGGAGAAGAACCGATCCATTCAACCCAGGAGGGAGCAGGAACCGGTTCCGGGGAAGGGGGAGAGACCTTCCATGAAATAGAGTCTACTGCCTATGACCTGGGAAAGATCCTCACTGAACAATTCCAGCTTCCAAACCTGAAAGAAAAAGGTAAACGGAGATCCCTTACCAAATATACCTATGATCTTACCGATATGAACCGTGGATTTGGCCAGGTTCTGGACAAAAAAGCCACTCTTCGAAGGATCATCGAAACAAATCTTGCTCTTGAGAATATCCCGGATGTTCAAAACATTGATCCCGACAAACTGCTGGTATCTCCTTCGGACAAAGTATACCGGACGCTTTCCAAAGAAAGAGATTATGAATCTCAGGCAGTTGTCTTCTTTGTTCGAGACTATTCCGGGTCCATGAGCGGTAAGCCTACGGAATTGGTTGTTTCACAACACCTGCTGATCTTTACCTGGCTTATGTACCAGTATGAAGGTAATGTGGAAACACGGTTTATTCTTCACGATACCGCGGCCAAAGAAGTTGAGGATTTTTATACGTATTATAATACCTCTGTGGCAGGAGGGACAAAACTCTCAGCCGCGTATAAACTGGTTAACGAGATTGTGGAAAAAGAAAGCCTGGTGACCGATTATAATATCTATGTGTTCCAGGGAACTGATGGCGAAGATTGGGAAACCGATGGAAAAGACGCTATGGAAGAACTGAAAAAAATTACCGAGTACGCCAACAGGGTAGGGGTTACTGTTGCGGAGAATAATTATAAGGCTCATGGCGGCAGTGTGGTGGAAAAATATTTTAAAAAGTCCGGTATCCTGGAGAAGAAAAAACTGGTTCGCCTGGACTCAATGCGAGCCGATTCGAACCAGGAAAGAATAATTGAAGGAATAAAAAAACTGGTCTCCGAGGAGTAAGGTAATCGGTCGCTCTTTGGGCGGGGTGATCGGTGATCGGTGAAAAGAATAAGGAACGGCAGGAGAGCCTGTTCAAAGGGAAGAATATGGAGCTTATAGATCAGAAAACGAAGCGTATAATGGAAGAGTGTAAATCACGGGCTCGTGATGCCGGGCTTTCTTTCCTGGATGAGACCCTGGAGTATGTGGTCACCAACCGGGATATGACCGACCTGTCTCCAAAAAATATGATTCCCACGCTCTATGATTATTGGGTTCACGATTTACAGATCTTCCAGGAACGCAAGATGTATGAGCTCTATCCGTATAATCCCTATGAAACAGTAATTAATACGCGTCCGGCTATTTCATATTATAATGACAATAATCCGGACTGGCTCAATGTTATGATTTTTTATCATGTTATTGGTCATATCGATTTTTTTCAGAATAACTCTCTTTATAAACATACCTGGAGTGATGATTTTACCGGTCTCGCCCTTGCCGATAAGCGTTTGATCGCTAAACTGCGTTCGGAAAAAGGCCGGTGGGTCGATTATATTATTGAGTTTACCAGGGGAATTGACAACCTTGTGGGCTATTATGATGAACTCTCAAAATTGAATGTTCCGGCAACTCTGGGAACAACAGACAGGGTAAATTTTTATTTTGATGTCTTTTTGGGAAGAATAAAAAAGATAAAGACCAATGAATATATGAAGGAAATAGACCGGTATAACCAGGGGAAAACAGATTTTCCCGATATTTACGAGACTATTTTCTTCTCGGAAACAGAGAAAAAATACCCCGAATTTGAAGCTCTCTTCGCGAAAGAAATGAAAGAGAAAGAGTTCCAAAAAAAACCACGGCACGACCTGGCACGCTACTTAATTGATAATTCAAAATTTTTAAACGATAAAGAAAACGAATGGATGAAATCGGTCATGGAGATCGTGCGGAGAACATCGTTATACTTTGAACCCCAGAGACGAACAAAAATTATGAATGAAGGATGGGCCAGTTACTGGCACGAAAAACTGTTTTTAAGCGATGAAAGGATTAAAGGACACGAGGTCGATTTTGCCCGGATAAACGCGAAAGTTATGCCCATGCCCCGGGCCGGTCTTAATCCCTATTCCCTGGGATGGCGGCTGCTCATGTATATTGAAGACCTGGCGAACAAAGGACAGATCTCCTTTGATTACCAGAGAATACTGGATCTTGAGCAGCGTAAAAAATTCAACAAAAAGACCGGTACTGGTCTTGATTTTCTTTTTGAAGTCAGGGAAAATTACAGTGATTTTTTATTCGTGAATGAATTTATCGACCAGGGGTTTGTGGATCGGTATGATGTTTTTGTCGTTGGGAAACGGCTTAATCCCAACAGGGGGGTATGGGAGTATTATATCAAGAGTAAAAACGCGGATAAATACAAACAGATGCTTGTTGAATCTTTATATCACCCTCCTTTTATCTCTGTTAATGAAAGTAAAACCAATGACAAGGAATTATATCTCTCTCATCAATTTGAAGGGCGGCCCCTGGTAACCGAATATATTGAAAATACCTTGATCGGTATTGAATATTTATACGGAGGAGCTGTTCTCCTTGAAACGAGTGAGGTAGACATGAAAGATCTTCAATCAAGGGGGGATAAGATCGGGGTTGATGAAGAATTAGTGCCAAAATTTAACAGGGTCGTCTATACCATGAAAGACCGGAAGCTTTCGAGAAAAGTTATTCCGGGATAGGAAACTATAAACTTTAAACCAGGATTTAACTATGTCTGTAGAGAAAGCTTTTGAAAATTTGAAGATCCAGTTAGGTGAGAAGGAGTTGTGTACTCCTATTTCTTTTGACGATTTTCTGAAATATGCCGCGAAAAGACCAAACAATGTCTTCAGGAATATATTTCAGTTGTTTTATGATATGATCAATTATTATGTTCAGAAAGATGATGATGAATCGTTGAGCGACCCGGAATGGATCAATTTTGTTAAATATGATTGCCACCGTCTTTTTGTTCACAACACCGACACCCCGTTCCTGGCCGATACCCCTTTTTCCAACAGGCTCGTTACCCTGGCAAATTCCTTCAGATCCGGGGCGCAGCGGAATAAGATATATATTTTTGAAGGGCCAACGGGCAGCGGGAAAAGTACTTTTTTAAATAATCTTCTTCTAAAAATCGAGGAATATACCAGTATCAGTGAAGGGCTTACCTATGAAATAGTCTGGAGAATAGACAAACAAATGCTTGGGGCCTACCCCGGACTTGATGACCTGTATCAGCATACGGGCAAAGGGAACGGGGCGAATGTTGAAGCTCATGTTGTTGATGAGATCCAGCATTTTCTCTCTTCTCCGGAACCCCTGGAGGTTACCTGCCCCAGCCACGACAACCCTATCCTGGCAATCCCAAAACAATACCGGCGGTCATTTTTCGATAAAATTATTGAAGACTCGGAGTTTAAAAAGAAGCTGTTTAAACGAAAAGAATATGAATGGATCTTTAAGGATGAACTCTGTACCATATGCAGTTCTATTTACCAGACACTGCTCAAACGGCTCGACTCTCCTGCTGAATTATTCAAAATGATACATGTCCGCAAGTACCAGTTTAACAGGAGATTGGGAGAAGGAATAAGTGTTTATAATCCCGGGGATATGGTTATGAAAGATACCTTAACCAATCCCGTGCTTCAAAAGATATTAAATAACCTGTTCCGTGACAGTAACGCGGTTCGGTATGTTTTTTCTTCCCTGGCCAGGACAAACAACGGAATGTTTTCCATTATGGATATTAAAACCCATAATAAAGACCGGATCATAAATCTTCATGGTATTATTAGTGACAGCGTTCATAAAGTGGAACATATTGAAGAGCGGGTCAATTCCCTGTTTATGGCGCTTATGAACCCGGAAGATAAAGATGTTGTTGAGAGCGTGAAGTCCCTGGGAGACCGGATCATGCGAATTCCGATTCCCTATGTACTTGATTATCACACTGAAGTTGAAATTTATTATAACAAGTTCGGCAGGGAAAAGGCAAAAAAAATCCTTCCCCGGGTACTTGAAAATTTTGCCAAGGTTGTCATTTCATCCCGCATCTATCCCAAGTCCGAGGCCCTGGAGCGATGGATTAAAGATCCCCGGAAATATTCAAAATATTGCGACAAAGACCTGCTGCTGTTAAAAATGGAATTGTACTCCGGTTTTATTCCGCCCTGGCTTACGGAGGAAGACAGGAAAAACTTTGATGCCCAGAGCAGAAGGGATGTTATTGGCGAATCCGAAAAGGATGGACTCGATGAGAACAGCATTTCCGGAAGAAAGTCAATTGAAATATTTAACGAGTTTTATTCCAAGTACAGCAAAGACGGTTCCCTGATTGATATGGCAAAGCTGTATAAGTTTTTTACCGACAATAAAGACCGGTTTAAAAAAATTCCGGAGAATTTTTTGGATTCATTGGTTACGCTGTACGACTTTAATATTCTCCAGGAGATCAAAGAGTCTATCTATAGTTACAATGAGAAAGAAATTTCCAAAGAAGTGCTGAATTATATGTTTGCCGTTAATTTTGAGATAGGGAGCAACGCCACCTGCGTCTATACCGATGATGAGTTAACCGTTACCGAAGAGTTTCTTATGAAAATTGAAGAACGGCTCGATAAAGAGTCGGGCAAGGATGTACATAAAAAATTCAGGGCATACGTACAAAAAGAATACACTTCCCATACCCTTACGTACGAAATTGGTGTGGAGAAAAAGGATATACGGGAAACCACGCTGTACGCGCTCTTAATGGAAAAATATCAGTATAACCTGAAAGAGGATGTTCTTAACCCCTTCCTGGATAACGATAATTTCAGGAACGCCATAAAAGAATACGGTCAGCCCGAATTCAAAAGCTATGACAAAAACATTATACGAGATGTTAAATTCCTGATTAAAAATATTACGAAAAACTATGGGTATACTGAAGAAGGGGCCAAACAGGTTTGTATCTATGTTATTGACAACAAAATTCCGGACCGGTTTTCAGAAAAATAAAGCGCGGTTTGGCAGCCGCGCTTATGGTATGGGGGTTATTCTTCCGTGTCGGCGAGATTTACGATTGCCTGTGCCCATTTTACGTATTTTAGTTCAGCAAGATCTTTAATTGTTTTCACATTAAACGCTTCCTGCAATAATTTGGCATCATTGTCACTCACTCCCTGGAGCGCCTCAACCGGGGCATCAACCAGCTCTTTTAGCGATTTGGTTTCATAGCTCTTATCTAATGCTTTGTTAATATTCATGTAGTATCTCCTTTTTTATTATGTGTGATCGTTTATTAAGTATATATCATTGTAACAGCTGCCAGTCAAGAATATTTTTCACACTATATTTTTTGATTTTTTGTATAACTCATGCAGATTTTCAATTCCCTTGAGATAGGCCATTATATCAAGGGATTTACAGTCATGAGACAGGGCTGTTATATTTTCTTTCCGCCTCTTCCAGTTTTGTGTCATTTCTTCTATGACATCTGAATTTTTTATTTTGCTTATTATTGTATCAACATTGTTATGGTAGTTATTGACGTCAATTTCCCGGTAATCAATTACTTTTTTTTCAATTGCCACCGCGAATATGCTGGAACTGAAATCTCCCTGGCTTGTTTCACGCTCCCAGGTGATTATATCATTGTCAATACGGGTCATGTATTGCCCTTCCCATATTATCCGCCGAAGAGTACTTAAGTCCGCAGGATTAAACCCGCTTGAACACATAAGGTCAATTGTTGAAAAGATTACCAGGTTCATATTATGCGAGATATATAATTCGTGTTCATTTAAATTGATCAATTGAGGATAATCAAGAATAAGGAACGAATAACGAATACAGTTGAGGAATTGACGAATATCATAAAACAATATTTCTTCAAATTCACTAAACCGGGGAAATTTTTTCACAAAAGCCTTAAATTTCTGCCATATATCACAATAGGCAAGAAACCATTCTTTGTCTTTTTGATCAATTTTGTTTAAATCGTCATCTTTTTTAACAAAGGCACTGGATAATAATGCCATGGTAAGCTGCTTGTTCTTATGAGTATCAACAACATCATCTATAAACGCGTTCCACATTATGAAGTAATGTTTGGCATTTATTGCTTCTGTTTTCAGCTCGGCATCTACACTGGAAAGAGTGGTGTATTCGAGGCCTACATTTAAAAAGACCTCCAATCCGGCACGTTTCCGGGTTCCGCCAAGTAAATAATATTTGTCAAGAGCGTCAGTGACTCTTTTGTCTATGGGTACTGTTGGTTTAATCATGTTTTTATATCTTTATTTCTCTTTATTTATCTTCATTCTTATACTATATAATAATTCTTTATTTACCAGGAAAAAAATAATGACAAGCATTTTTTTTATTTCACCATAATAAAACCTTAACTGTTTTAGTGGGACTGTACCGTCTTATTTGTTCTTGACAACGATAAAACTTTTAGTTATTCTAGTCCTATTGATTTTTTTTGAAACACATGTTTTAATCGATTTTTGGAAAATTTATATGATGAAAAAGAGCATTATACGTAATTATCTCCTGTATTCTGTTGGCTTTGGCATTCTTGTGGCGATTCTTTTCCGGATCATTACCCCGGTTTTTGTTGTTTTTAAAACAGATACCCTGAACATTCTTTTTAGCGTTATGTGCCTGTTTGCCGGTATTATGGTTGGCTTTTTTGCCTTCTTCATCGGTAAAATTACCCTGCTCAAAGCGATCCGGGATATTGAAAGCTTTTCCCAAAATATTGCTGCCGGTGATTTAACCGGGAAACTTGTTATTGAATCCAATGATGAAATCGGTGTCTTTGCCGCTAATTTTAACAATATTATCAGCGAATTACGAACCATGATCCTGCAAATAAAAGATATTTCCTTTGAGCTGGCATCTGCTATGGATGAGCAGGCTGCTGCTACCGCGTCCGTGTCTAAAAACGGGCAGCTTCTGGTTGAACAGCAGGATGTTATAAACACCGGAGCCAGAGAGGCCTCCGATAGCGTTGATGAGGTTTCTTTCAATGTTGAAATTCAGGGGAACAGCTTTCTTGCTCTCCATAACCGGGTTGTTGAGCTTTCCAATGCTATTACCCGGGCTACTGACCAATCCCGCAGAGCTCTGGATCTCACTCAGAGTATTACCAAAAAGGTCTCTTCCGGTGAAGAGACCCTTAGCGGTACGAATAGTATTATGGTCAATATTGGTGAAAGCTCCCGTGAGATGACCAGTATTATGAGTATGATCAATGATATTGCGGACCAGATCAACCTGCTTTCTCTTAATGCTTCCATTGAGTCTGCCAGGGCCGGAGATGCCGGAAGAGGATTCGCTGTTGTTGCTGAAGAGATCTCTAAGCTGGCAGATCAGACCGGTTCCAGTATTAAGAATATCGACACCCTTATTCAAACCAATGACGATGAGATCCGGAAAGGGATAGACAGCGTGCAAAATACAGTGCTGGTTTTCAATGATATTGTTAAGGATATTTCCGAGATAAATGCGGTTATTCATACGATGTTTGATGACATGCATCTACAGATCGCGAATAATGAGAATCTGGATAAAGAGATAGAAACGATAAAAGCCCTGAGCGGAGAGATTGAAACATCAATCCTGGATCATCAAAGCTTTACCAATAAGATCAGCGCTTCAATTGGCGGTATTGGCGGTATTACTGAAATTACCCAATCTACTGCCGCCGCTTCCGAGGAACTTTCCGCCGCTTCCGAAGAGATTTCGGATATGGCTGAAGTCCTGAAACAGATGGTTGGGGCTTTTCGTATTTAATTGGCTGATTATGATATTACAATCCAAAAGATATAAACTTACTAAGATCCTTTCGGCCATTATCTCCGTAATCCTTTCGGCCCTTGCGATTTTTTTCATCAGCAGGATTTCTTTTGATTTAAAGGCGATAAGTATCCTTGCGGCAGCCTTCTGTGGTGCCGGAGTCTTTCTTGTCTCCTACCTTTTTTTTATAAGAAAGTTCAGGCACAGGAAAAAAATCCTCAGCTCTCCCTTTCCGCCGGAGTGGGAAGATATCCTGTTAAAAAAGGTTGTTTACTATTCCGCCCTTGACAACAGGGACAAAATAATTTTTCAACAGTATATTCAGGTCTTCCTGGGCGAAAAACAAATCACGGGTATTGAAACCGATGTTGACGATATCTGCCGGGTCCTGGTTGCCGCCAGCGCCATTATCCCCATTTTTCGCTTCCCGGAATGGGAATACGACCGGCTCGATGAGATCCTTATTTATCCCTCAAACTTTGATGATGATTTTTCGTTCTCCCGTAAAGAAAGCGGGATCCTTGGTATGGTTATCGGCAATAGTTCCGCTATGATCCTTTCAAAACCGGCACTGTTTTTTGGCTTTGACCGGGCAAAAGATAAAGAGAATGTGGGCATTCATGAGTTTATTCATAAAGTCGACGGTGAGGACGGCTCCATCGACGGTGTTCCTGCCATGCTCGCGGACCAGGCCCTGGTTAAAGACTGGCTCCGGGTTATGGAATATGAAATGTCCCGCCTCGAAGACGGACAGTCCGATATCAACCCCTACGGCCTTACCAATAGCGCCGAATTCTTTGCTGTTGTTAGTGAGTATTTTTTTGAAAATCCTGCTGCCATGGAAAAAGAACATGTTGAAATGTACGGTATTCTAAAAAAAATATTCAAACAGGATACCAAAAGCCTTTTTTCCGCTGTCCTTGGTTCCATGTTCCGGCCCCGCAGCAAAAAAACCGGCAGGAACGCGCCCTGTCCCTGCGGGAGCGGTAAGAAATATAAAAAGTGCTGCTTGAATAAACGGGTTTAACAAGCGATAACTCTCCCTTCAGCCGCTGAAAATACTTTTATTGAATTTTTTTCAACTTTTTAAAAAAAGTTTGTTACTTTTTGCTCAAAAATGATGCTCTATTAATAGAGGCTGGTGCTTCTTAGATTAAAAAAAAGCATGCTGATAACAGGCTTAATGGAGAATTTTTATGCTTATTAAAACTACAATTAACTTTCGCATTCCCGTTCTGGAAAAAATTAATGCCGCTGCCGAATCTCTCGGTATTTCCAGGAGCAAGATCATTGTCAGACTTCTGAAAATGGTCATGAACGAGAAAAATTTTACTGTTGAAATGTGCCGTGCCGTTCAATATCAATACCCCGATCCCGATCCCGATAACTGGCACAAGTTCCATATCTCTCTTAATGAAAACGACTATGAATTTTTTATTGATCTCAGAAAACTTCTCAAAAAGTCGGTTTCTCATCTCGTCGCCTATGCTGTGGAAGAATACCTGGATACTGTCCTGGGCCTCACTCCCGAAGATCCCGAAAGGACCGATTCTTATCGATTCAAACATTATGTTATAAGCCCATCGGAAGTTCACGGGGTGATTTCCTGGCAGCTTTTCTGGGGACTTCCGGAGAAAACAGCGGAATTACTGGAGTGCAGGCTTATGTAGCTCTGAAGAAAGCGGATTTGGGCGCACCCTTCGGGCCGGGCTGCTCCGGGCTCCGCTTCGCTTCGGTCCTGCGGAAGACCTCCGGACTAAACCCTGCACATCCCTTGCGCTGAGCGGAGCCGAAGTGCTTGCGCGGAGAGTTGCTCTCAAAGATCTTAATTTTGCTTCCAGGCCCGATGCAGCTCTGAAGAAAACAAAGGTACTTGACAGACCCGGGCTAATGGGGAGAATACCGTCCGGAGACACGAAACGTATATGAAAAAAATCATAACCGTACCTATGAATATTTTAGCGGCAGCAATAACGCTCTTGCTGGTGATTATCAACATCCGTCTGTATGCGCCCGGCCCGGTAAAGCCCTCGTTCGAAGGTCCGGTACCCGGGGTAATTCCTCAGCTGCGGCATATTAAATCGGCTATAGAAAACAATGCTGCGAAGGAAATGCAGCGGCTTTTTCCCGAAGGGTATTATTTTACCTATGTCCTGTATGGGCTTACCTGGGTGGAAACGGGCATGCGAACGGCAGCCGATTCGCCGGTTCGGAAAAAAGCGCTGGCCGAAGCCCGGTTTGCGCTTAAAGCGCTTAAAAGCCGCCAGGGCAAAGAGGTCTTTCCCGAGAGTCTTGACCCGCCGTACGGCATGTTTTATACGGGGTGGCGGAATCATTTGCTTGCGGGCATACTTCTGCTCCAGGAACCGGGCACGCGGGAACCGGCCGAGGTCGAAGAGTACCGGGAACAGTGCATACTTATCGCCACTGCGCTCAGGTCCGGGGGCACGCCATACCTGGAGTCGTATAGCGGAAGAGTCTGGCCGGTAGATTCATTTCCGGGCATGCACTCAATACGGGCATATTCGTATATATTTAAAGAAGAAAAGTATAAACCATTGATCACCTGGTGGCTGGAAAAGGTGCGAGAGCGGCTCGACCCAAAAACGGGGCTGGTCCCGCACCGGGCGGATTACAAAACCGGTTATGGCATAGATATCGCCCGTGCAACATCCCAATCGGTATTGCTGCGTTTCCTTGCGGATATAGATCCGGTATTTGGGCATGAGCAATACAGGCGATACCGTGAACAGTTTATCGAATATAAGCTGGGACTGCCGGGAGTGCTGGAATATCCCCGTGGCACACCGGGACGCGGGGATGTCGATTCCGGACCGTTAATCGCGGGGGTAAGCTTATCAGCAACAGCAGTAACCCTGGGAACCAGCCGTTTATACGGCGATGAAGAGGTGGCCCGGGCAATAGGGCATGCGGGAGAGGCATTTGGATTGCCCGTAGAATATGGCGGCAAGCGGGTCTATGTTTTTGGAGTACTGCCTGTAGGCGAGGCTTTTTATGCCTGGTCAAAAACCGCGCTGCCCTGGTTTGAGCGAACTCCTGTTGAAACCGGAAAAAATAAATTTCCCGTAATAATACCCTGGTGGTGGAGATTGGTAATAAATCTTATTTCATGTATATTGCTCTGGCCGGTGTTCCGGGGAGTCTTAAAATGGATAGGGAAAAGAAGATAAAAAATTCAGTTTTACCCGGCAGGGGTTTCTTTTAAGGACCGTGCCGATTTAAGCGCTTCTTTTACGGTTTCAGTTAAAACGCAATCCGGAAAATGGGTTAAAATATCATTGTAGATAGTTATCGCCTGATCATGCTGCTGCTTTTTATCAAAAGCCTGCGCTTTTTTTAACATACCGGAAGTTATATAAAATTCTCTTTTATTACCGTAGATGTAGGCGTAGTGCCGATGCAGACCTGAAATTATCATAATTAATATTACTACAGTAATTGAAGAAGATTTAATGCTATTACCGTAATGAGGTATGGAAATACCGGGTATAAAAATGATAATATTTTCTAATAGAAGAATAATGAATACAAGGGAAAATAAATAATAGAGCAATTTAAATTTGAAGACCAAAAGGAGCACGATGAGTATTTCAAAGGCCAGGGAACTGAAAAAGGGAATATAATTTGGACTGCTGTCGACAATAGAAAGAAGACCGGGGATATTTATGAGCATGATAATTATACATAGAAAATATATTGGTGGAGGAAAAATTATTTTATTTGGATTCATAATTCTACCTCTTTACTATTAAGCTGATGATAATACAAATAATAATTTAAAAAAGTTTGGGGACAAATTTGTCCCCATTAATTATAAATCCAGAGAATCGTCCGGGGAACAAGATAGGGACCAAGTTTCGCCAGGGCATGTTTTGAAACAGCAGGGCAGCCGAAGCTGTTACCCACTCGACGGGTTTTTGCGGCGATCGTAGTAGTAACATAGTCAGCAGAATGCATAACGATAGATCTTTTAAGGGCGTTTGAATTGGACGGTTCAAGGCCCAGGAGCCGGAAGCTGGTGCCGTGTTTTCCGGAGTAGGAATTCCTGATCATGTAGATTCCCAGGGAAGAGCATTTGCTGCCTTTCCTGTTAGAGAATTTAACCGCGTACGCGCCCCGGCCGCTGCCGACGCCGTGGGAAACATGGGTTTTGTAAATAACTTTCCCCGGAGCAAGATCCACAAGGAAGAGCCGTTTTTTATTCGACGGCAGGGACATATCAAGCAGGAGGGCATACTTATCGCTTAAATTTTCATGAGAAGTAATATCCTGCAGGATTTTTATTTTTGATTTGTTCGCATGTTTGTAAGGAGTGAAATTGAAAGATTCCCCACAACCCCAAAAAGATGCCGCAAGAAAAATTATTAAGATGTACGGAACTATATAACTATGATGTTTCATAGTTATATAGTAAATATCTATTATGAAAATACGATGAAGTCAGGCATTCTTCATGGGAAGCACATGAAATAAAATAGCAAAAAAGTGTGATATGCTTCCGGCAAGGACAAACAGGTGCCACACGGCATGGTTAAAAGGAAGTTTTTCCCATATATAAAAAATAACCCCAAGCGTATAACAGCCGCCGCCAATAAAGAGCCACACAAGGCCCCCTGCTGAAAGATTGGCTACTATGGGTTTGATAGCGATAATTACAATCCATCCCATGACAACATAAAGAATGGTAGAAATATAGTCAAAGCGGCCGGTATAAAATGCCTTAAATATAATTCCGGCGATAGCTATGCCCCAGATGACACCGAAGATACTCCAGCCCCAGGCCCCGCGTAAGGTCACCAGGGTAAATGGGGTATAGGTACCGGCAATAAGTAGAAATATTGCAGAATGGTCAAAGATATGAAAAATCTCTTTCACTTTTTGATTACTAAACATATGGTAAAAAGCTGACGAAAGGTATAAAATGATCAGGGTTGCGCCGTATATGGAAAAACTGACGACCCGCCATACATCTCCTTTTAATGAAGCAAGAACTACTAATATACTCAAACCCGCGATGCTTAAAAGAGCGCCAAAACCGTGGGTAATACTGTTGGCAATTTCTTCGTTTTGTGTATAACCCTGTAAATTCTTTAAGGGTTTCTTCTCATTGCTCATGTTTGACCTCTAACTCCGGGTATTTTTCTGTTTGTATAATTGTAAATTTTTATATTTATTGTCAAGGAAAACTTTTAATTGACAGGACGCAGATATTAGTACTACCATATAATCATGATAAAAAAAGAAATAACCGGGTATGATATCTATAAAATAGACGACTGGTTTATCCTCATCGGCTGGTTTGGATTTATAACTACAGTCATTCTTGTTATAATATTCAGTACTTCCTTATGGAATGATATTCCTGAAGTTGATCCTTCTTATTATATGGCAGCAGCGATATTTATCTTCATTGGGGCCATTGTGCTTTTAAACGCGGGTTATTATTTGCGCCTTAAAGAACGGAAAATAAACAGTATTTTAAACAGCCTGGAAATTGCCCTGGAGGTGTCTGTTCCGCAGCTGCTTGACGCAACGGGTTACAACCGCAGGGAACTTGAGAACTCTTTTTACAGTATTAACCGCCTGGGCATGGGCTACTATGTCTGGAACCGCTCCACCGATACTATTGCAGACGGGCGTCTACTTCGAAAAATGGTTTTTGTGAAACAGTGTCCCAGCTGCGGCAGCAAGATCGGCAGAAGTTTTTCCATTATTATCGAAGAGATTCCTTCGTGCGATTATTGCGGAAACCCGCTTGATATTAATCATTGGAACGAACTGAAGTTCCGGGTTATTGAAGAGATCAGGTGGACTTCGAATGAGTACGGCCCCGGTATGGAGCAGGCCCGTGCGGGAGATTATGGGGCTGATGATTCTTCCGCACGGGCCGCGCGGCCGGAGGAAGCTCCGGAAAGTGGAGAAAGACCAGCCGGAACGGCTCAAAGAGTTCGCATGGTTAAGACAGTTCCTGTTGAAAAAAAGAAAAACTCTTTTTCATGGCTTGTTTTTATTATCATGCTGATTGTTTTCTTTCCTGCGGCCATTGTTTACCTGGTTGTTAAAACAGGTAAGACTCCTGATGCCTATGAGACTATTGAGGTTGAGGTTGAAGAAGAGGCTCCGGCTCAAGCCCAACCTCAGACTTCGAATCTTCCGGGAAACCGGGAACAGGAACAAAAACGCGTAAGAGTTGTAGCACGGGAAAAAATATTTTCTTTTCCTGTTTTTATTGTGCTTTTGATCTTTTTCTGGCCTGCTGCCGTAATTTACCTGGTGGTAAAATTCGCGCAGTCCAGGAAACAATATACGGGAACAAATTTCCGGGGTTTTCGTTAACCCCGTCGAACGGGGAAAAAATAGGTCAGAAACTGTGTTGATACCGGTCTTCGGCTCCGCTCAGACACCGGGGTCTGTTTTGCGAAGATGCTCCGGGCGAGGAGTGCGACCCCTCCATGACGTTTTTGTGTAGGGCAGAGGCATGCCTCTCCCCTACACAAAAACGTCACAGGAGACAAGCGCAATTACCATATT
>JAAENB010000159.1 GCA_024224995.1 bacterium
AATAGCAACCGGCTAATGGAAGCTCTTGAGCTGGGAAAAGAGGCCCTGGCAATGCTGGGATTTCCCATGCCGCATAAGGCTAGCCGGATAACTATATTAAAAGAAACAGTCAAACTGAAAATGAAATTGAGAGGAAGGGAGATCGAAGATTTCGTAGATTATAAAGAACTCAACGATCCGGTGAAACTGGCGATTTCCCGCATTCTTATGCATAGTTTAACAACATCATATATCGGCGTATCTGAATATTTTTTAATAGTTGTGCTCAAATTTCTTAATCTTTGTTTAACCTGGGGGAATTCACCCAGCGGAGCTTTTGCCTATATATCGTACGGGATATTTTTGTGCAGCTCGTTCAAAGATATTGACCTGGGCTTTCGAATGGGGACCGTTTCATTACAGTTGATTGATAAATTTAATTCCCTGAAAATAAAACCAAAGGTCTATCATATGTTTGGAACCTATATTAATCACTGGAAAAATCATATAGGGGATGATAACAAATATCTTCTGGAATCGTATACCTGTGCACCGGAAGCGGGAGATATAATCTATGGATTATATTCGATAAATCAGTATATTTATCATTGCATATTTTTAGGGATTCCTCTTGATGAAGAGAGAACAAAATTTACCGCCTATTATGAAATAATAAAAAAATCCGGACAGCATGACGTGATTATGCTTTATCAAATGCATTACCAGCTTCTGGTTGATTTGAGTGGCGATACGGAGAAGAACCTGGAGAATAGACTGCGTATCAAAGGAACTGAATTTGATGAAGAAGTGATGGTCCCTCGCTGGCTTGAGGCGGGACAACTTATTTTAGTTACCGTACATATTGTGTGCAAGCTCTTTCTTTGCTGCTTATACGGGGCCTTTGAAAAAGCCATAGAAGTGGCTCTGGAAATGAAAAAGCTTCCCGGCAGGGATCTGGTAGGGATCTTTATCCCCATGTATTATTTTTATTTTTCCCTGGCCATGCTTTCCTGTTATCGCCGGGTAGACCGGAAAACGCAGCGGAAGTATTTAAAACAGGTGAAATTCAACCGGAAGAAGATTGAACTCTGTGCGCATCATGCGCCCATGAATCATCTTCACCGGTATTACCTGGTAGAAGCGGAGCTGGAACGGGTACGGGCCAGAACAGATGAAAACAGGGCTATGAAACTGTATGAACAGGCTATCCGGGAAGCCCGGAAAAACGGCTTCACTCACGAAGAAGCTCTTGCCAATGAGCTTGCGGCACAGTACCATTTCAGCAGGAATTACAAAAAGATAGCGGAGCTCTATCTAAGCAACGCCTATACCTGCTATGCCCGTTGGGGAATTCCGGGAAAGCTGAAGCAGCTGGAAGAAGAATATCCTGAATTGATACAGCGAACACCCCGGGCAAAAAAGAAGGGCGCATCAACAGTAATCGATACGGTAGCGTCAACAAGCACAAGCTCGGGAACCATATCCGAAGCCCTGGACCTGTCCACGGTAATCAAAGCGTCCCAGGCGCTTTCAGGGGAGATAGTGCTGAGTAAACTCCTGTCGCGGCTCATGCGGCTTTCAATAGAGAACGCGGGAGCGGAAAAAGGATATATGATCCTTGAACGGAACGGGAAGCTCCTGGTGGAAGCGGAGGGCGCCGTAGGAACGGAAGAGATAGCCGTACTCAAGGCCGTGCCTCTTGAGGAGCAT
>JAAENB010000160.1 GCA_024224995.1 bacterium
ACAACCGGTCAACTGGAAATAGCCGATTTCGGGGGATTGGATATCTGGGGAACAGTGGGAGACAATCTTCTTTCGGTCATGGACAACAGCCGTCAGGCCAATGAACTCATAAAAACAAAAGTCAAAGAGAAAAAACTGGGTTTTAAAACCGGGGAAGGATTTTTCAAATACCAGGAGGAGCATAAAGAGAATATTCAGGAAAGGTTTATGAGAAAACTCATACACCAGCTGAAAGCTTCTGAATATTACAACATATGATATTCAACCGGGAAATAAAGAATAAATTGCCGGAAAAATATGCAAACCAAAATCGGAAAAACCGGAGTCTGATACTATGTCGAAAAATGAAATAATATATAAAAGTGCCTGCAGGATGTGTCATGGGGGCTGTGGAGCCCTGGTACATGTGGAAAATGGCAGAGTAACTAAAATAAAACCTGATCCCGATTCCCCGATAAGCCGTGGAAAAATGTGTATCAAAGGATTGTCCAGCATGGAACATCTATATAATCCGGACCGGTTAAAATATCCCCTAAAAAGAACAGGGAAAAGAGGTGAAGGGAAATGGGAGAGGATCAGCTGGGATGAGGCCCTGGATACGATATCCACCAGACTTTCAGAAATAACCGATAAATTCGGCAGGGAATCCATAGTAATTGCCCAGGGAACCGGCCGCCACCACATTCACCATGTAATGCGTTTCGCCAATGCCCTGGGGACTCCCAACTGGATGGAACCGGGATGCGCCCAGTGTTTCATTCCACGGGTAAAAACAGGAAAGATCACCTATGGCTGCCTCCCTACCCCCGATTATTATGGAGATGTGAAACCTGAGTGTATCCTGGTGTGGGGACATAACCCCCATATCTGTAATGCCGACGGGGAAAGCCAGTTCCGAGTGAGGGAAACAATTAGAAAAGGTGCAAAACTGATTGTTATAGATCCCAGAAAGACAAAACTGGCACAACAGGCCGAAATCTGGCTCCAGGTCAGACCCGGTTCCGATGACGCACTTGCTCTGGGGATGATTCATACAATTATTAATGAGGATCTCTATGACCATGATTTTGTAAAAAAATGGACCCATGGATTTAATGAACTAAAAGAGAGGGTAAAGGATTATACACCGGAATGGGCTGAAAAAATCACCTGGGTTAAAGGGGAGAAAATTAGACAGGCGGCACGTCTCTTTGCAAAAACAAAACCCGCAACCCTTGAATGGGGTGTCGCCCTGGAACAAACCCCCAACTGCTTTCAAACCGTCCGGGCTGTATCACTAATTCCGGGATTAACCGGAAATTTTGATATCCCCGGTGGATGGATCCAGGGGATGGAGATGATGCCGGATCCCCAGCAACTACGGGAGGAATTATCCGATGAGATGCAGAAAAAAAGACTGGGAGCCGATAGATTCCTCTACCTTTCCGGGAAAGGTGAAATGGAGGCCGCTCATGTCCCCAGTGTTATAAAGGCAATAAAAACCGGTGATCCCTATCCTGTCCGGGCAATGATGCTCTGCGGTAACAATGGATTGTTAGGCTTCGCCAATGCGAAAGAGACACATGAGGCCATGATGTCCCTTGATTTCATCTCCTGCCAGGAACTCTATATGACTCCAACCGCCGAATTGGCGGATATAATCCTTCCTGTTGCGACATGGCTGGAAATGGATCAGGTTTATAGTGTCCCTTCACTGGCCGACCATGTTATTTTAACAACCCAGAAAATAGTCCAGATGTGGGAGTGCCGTCCAGATGAGGAAATATTCATAGAACTGGCCAAACGAATGGGGCTGAATTACCAGGCCGAGAACGTTAAGGATATTTTAAACCATCAGCTAAGTAAGGCAGGGGAAAAATATCCCAAGTTAAAAGGACTGAATTTTGATGAACTCAAACAAAAAGGTTTTGCTACGACTGAAATAAACTACAGGAAATATGAGAAGGGGGGATTCGGGACTAATACAGGGAAAATGGAGTTGTATTCAACAGATATGGAAAAAAATGGCTATGATCCCCTCCCCGATTACAGTGAATCACCGGAGACTCCTTTAAGTGATCCGGAAACTGCAAAGGAATTCCCCCTAATTCTGACAACAGGGGGACGGGTTCAGGAATTCTTCCATTCCGAATTCCGGCAGCTCCCCTCCCTCCGGAAACGCCATCCCGATCCAATAACCGAATTAAACCCTGAAACAGCGGCTGAATATGGTATAAAAGATGGGGAATGGATCTATATAGAGACAAAACGGGGAAAGATACAGCAGAAAGCCAGATTGACTGAGGGGATAGACCGACGTGTGATAAACTGTCAGCATGGCTGGTGGTTCCCCGAGGATAAATCCCCGGAGCACGGAGTATGGAAATCCAATGTGAATGTGCTGACAAACAACAAGCCTCCATATGATCCCGTTGTCGGTACCTACCAGCTGAGGGGCCTTCTTTGCAGGATATGCCCGGTTGGAGAATAACTGGAATTTCCATAAAATATTTAACCGGGGCTAATAACTGACTGTTATACCCTCCAGTTGTTGATGCCCAGTTTCTGGGCTTTTCTTACTATTGTTGATTGATTCATTCCTAATTTCTCTGCGGCTTTATATGAGCTTCCAGTGTCATTTAATGCTTTCTCGATTAAATGTTTTTCCAGGATCATTACAGAATCTTTCAGGGAACATTCCGGATTGTTTAAAATTGACTGGATTCCATCTATTTTTTCAAGCTGCAAGACTGAGGAAATACCAGTTTTATCTATAATATCATTCTTTGATATGACAATAAGGCGCTCAATTATATTCTCCAGCTCCCTAACATTTCCCGGCCAGTCATACTGTTTTAACAGATCCTGGGCCCCAGTTGAAATTTTTTTAGTCATTCCATATTTACGGTTAAATTTATCCAGAAAATGATTTGAGAGTATATGGATGTCACTTAAACGTTCCCGAAGAGGGGGGATCACCATGGGGATAACACAAAGCCGATAGTATAAGTCCTTCCTGAAAAGCCCGGCATTAACCTCTTTCAGCAAATCCTTGTTCGTTGCCGCGATTATTCTAATATCAATGGAAACAGGTTTTGTATCTCCTAGCCTTGTAAGTTCCTTTTCCTGTAGTACCCTGAGTAATTTGGACTGTAGGGGCAGGGGGATCTCACCGATTTCATCCAATAAAATTGTTCCATGATTAGCCAATTCAAAAAAACCCAGTTTCCTCTTGTTGTCTGCACCGGTAAAGGCTCCTTTTTCATAACCGAATAATTCACTCTCCATAAGGGAAGCTGGAATTGCAGCGCAATTGACCTTAATATATGGGTAATCCCTTCTGTTGCTTCTAGTATGTATCTCTCTCGAAACAACCTCTTTTCCCACTCCAGTTTCACCACTAATCAAAATTGTTGTGTCTACTGGAGCAACCTGATTAATAAGACATTTCAGTTTTTCCATATTTTCATCATTGCCTATAAAAAGC
>JAAENB010000161.1 GCA_024224995.1 bacterium
AAAATGAGCCAATTTCAGCCCGGGGTTTTAACCCCAGAGGGCAGCAGAGCAAAACCCCGGATAACATCTTCCGGGAACAGGCCCTGTTTCTAAAATAGTTCACCAGGATGATGGGTTTTTCTCATAGCGTGGGGCTTCCAGCCCCTCGTTGTGATGAAGGATGCCCCGCGTTTTATGAGCACACAGGCTTATAGCCTTTTTATAATGACTATTGTCACATCATCATGAATATCATAATCATGAAGATCATTCAGAATATTTTCACGTATTTCATTGGGAGATTTGCGGGCCGCTTTAAGAAAGGAATCTTTTAAGCGGTTTTCACCATACATGTCAACCTCAGCGTCTCGCTGGTCTTTTATCGTACCTTTTCTCCACGCTTCTGTTATTCCATCGGTATACAAAAGCATGATGTCTCCTTCCAATAATTGAAGTCCATGGTCTTTTATGAAATTACTCATATCAAGAGAAATCCCTATCCAGATACCCCAGGTTTCCAGGGTCTCAATCGTCTTTTGAGAAGCCCGGTATATCAAAATATCCTGGTGAGAACCGGAAAAAGCGAACCACCCGTCATTACTATGGCAGGCAAAAACGGTAATGGTCATATAGCAGTCAGTATCGATCTTATGTATTTTATCTGATATAGTGTCATTGATAATTTTTAACAGTTCCGCAGGAGTGTGTTTCGGGTTATGGGCAAGAGCCATATGTATGGACGTTTGAACCATCATCATAACAAGTCCGGCAGGGATACCGTGGCCCGAAACATCACCAATAATAATCCAATCTACTCCGCCAACGTTTATAATGTCATAATAATCGCCGCCAACTTCTTTTGCCGGTTCCATAAATACCGCGATATCGTAGCCGGGAACTATGGGAGCTTTTGGCAAAAGGGCTGTTTGTATCTTTTTTGCTGTTTGCATTTCTCCCCAGAGGAGATCACGCGTTTTGACAAGCTCAGTGTTTATGGCTTCAATTTCACTTTTTTGCATTACCATATAGTCATTGGCCATTTCAAGGTCTTCGTTTGTTTGATTCAAGTTTTTATTCATCCCCGCAAGTTCCTCGTTTGCGGCGTTAAGGTTCTCATTGATCGCCTCGTATTCTTCGTTCGCCGCTTGCAGTTCCTCGTTCATATGGCTGATTTTTTCTTTATATTTTTCATTTTTATAATAAAAAAAGAATATGGGGGTAATAATTAAAATTACCGGGATACTTATAAAAAAGATCTGTATTACTGCGGGGAAATCAACACTATCCGGGGGAGTATGAAAAGCGTACCATACCCGGCCCGCTGTGGCCAGAAAAATAGTAATATATATAAGAATTTGTTCTTTTTTTGAGAATATAAAGAAAGCGAGCACCATCGAGATAAAAAAATACTGCGCTCCATGCATCTGGACAGGGGCAAAGGCTGCTATAGCGGTAATTCCCGCAAGGTGAGCTGTAATTAGAATAATCTTTCCCGCTAAATACTTTTTATTTTTTAGAGCAATAATAGCTATCAATATTGAAAAAACCACAAGCAGGAAGAGAATAAAGATAATTCTCAGCTCTTCAATGAGGAAACAAATTATAGCGCAGATTAAAGCTATGCAAATTTCAAATGCCGCTATTTGAATCGTAAGGTAAATTCTCTGAATTTCTTCATCTATTGATGAATTATCATTTATAATAACAATTTTTTTTAAAATTTTTATAAATTTTGACACAATAAAATAATCCGGCAAGTAATTAAATTATATTATATTGAATTCATTATATAGTTATAAAATATCATTTGTCAAGTATTATCGCAGTGATAAATAGTCTCACCGTATCTATTATTATAAAAAAATCAAATTATTTTAAATAAGAGTGGACACTTGTATTAAAAATATGTATATTAAGGATACCGGCATTAAAATTAAAGGAGGCAGATTGGATGCCCAAGATAATCAAAGATGAAGACGTTTATAAAGAGACCTGTAAACTGCTCGTAGAAAGTGGTTTTGACGGCATGACAACAAAAGAGCTTGCGGAGCGTTCTAATATAGATGAATCAAGCCTTTTTCGGAAATATGGATCAAAGACAAAGCTTGTTTGCAGCGCGGTGAATTATATTTTTTCACAGGTTCCATTTGCGGGTCTACAGTGGACTGGTAATCTTGAAGGTGATCTGTACAGCATTGTTGAAAGATATCAGGATACTGCCGGGAAATATGGGCCTTTGCTGCAAGTGGTGATCATGGAATTGCCCAGGCATCGGGATTTAAGAGAATCTGTTGTCTCTGTAAAACAGAATATTTCAGGTATACGGGGCATTATAGAAAAATACCAGGAAACGGGAGTATTGCAAAGTGGAAATCCCATGGACCTTGTTATTTCTTTGATTGCTCCACTGGCGATGATAGCAATGAATCCTCTTGGCATGGATATGGAGGCGCCTGATTTAAAAAATTTTATAAGTCGTTTTTTAACGGGCTATAAAAAATAAGTGAAGCAGATTTATTAATAATGAAAACCAAATAATGGAGATTACTGATGAAAAAAATACTGGTTATATCGGGAAGTCAGCAGAAAAAGGGCGCGGGCGCGAAGACAATTGAAATGTTTAAATCAAAGTTCGACAGCATGGAATATTCTTTTGAAACAGTATTCCTCTCGGACTATGAGATCGCTTCATGCCGGGGTTGTACTGTATGTTTTAAAAAGGAAGAATGTATTCTAAGGGATGATGTTTCATCTATTGTTGAAAAAATGAAATCATCAGACGGTATAATCTTCGTAACACCTATATACGCTATGAATATATCCGGGATATTAAAAACTTTTATTGATAGAATAAGTTATATGCTTCATAAGCCCGCTTTATATGAAAAACATTCATATATAATTATTACTACTGATGTTGGTGGTTTTAGACCGATATCATTTTATATGAGATATATGATGAACGCCTTTGGAATTTATAATACAGGGTACCTGGGGGTAATTGCAAAACATATTAAAAAAGATGAAAATTACCGGAATAAAATATCCGGTATAATGACTCCGGAAGCAAAAAAGTTTAAAGATTTCTTAAGCCGGGGAAAAAATTATAAACCAAAGTTCACACAGGTTCTGAGATTCAATTTATGGAAAATCAGTGCGATTATGAAAAAGGAGTATTATCCCGGAGATTACCAGTACTGGGAAGAGAAAAGATGGCTTGATAAAGAGTATTATTATCCTGTAAAAATAAATTCAGTTCAGAAAATATTATTAAAAATAATCCGGAAAAAAATTAGAAGGAAGCTTGAAAAGGCAGTTTGATAGAATATAAAAAACCGGGTCGAGTGTTCTATGAGACCCGGTTCTTCTAATAGTTTCTACCTTACTCTTACGCCTGACGTTCCCGGATTATGTATACAATTCCTGTAATTATTCAGTTTTATCAAGCATGAATTATGGAGAGGAATGAGAACTCACCAAAATTTTTATCAATATGATTTTATTGTTGACTTGTGAGCCCCTTTATTTCTTTTTGTCTCTTGTTGCGAGTCAAAAAAAATATATCTGAATACTTTCCAAAAAGGGAAATGCGATATAAACAGTTTCTCATTTTGAATTTTTAACAGCTCGAGTTAAAACGAGCATTGATCTCGCTTCAATATTTCAAATTAAAATTATAATTATTTTTTCAGGAGGTCACTTATCATGTATAAGTATTATCAAAAAGTTTTAAAGGCAGTATTTGTTTTTTGTGCGGTTTTTTGCGCAACAGCTATCTTTGCCGATACGCCGCATCTCGATGCTGTTGAAGACCGGCTCAGGTCTCTCGCTCCCGGTTCCGAAGGAACAGTATGGGAAAGAACAGAAGGCAATGAAATTGCCGGGTATGGTATCTCTGGCAGTGACTGGTTATTGCAGTCTCCAAATTGCTGGGGCAGCGCCGATTGCTCAGGCGCAGAGGGCGCTCAAACGCTGGCAGATACTATTTATAAAGATATTTCACAGGCTCGGGAATGGGTTGATATTACAACACTTGTTACCTATCCCGATGGTATTTTTCAGGAAGCAATTGTAGAAGGAATCAAAGATGCTCTGGATAATAATCCCAATATTACTATTCGAATTCTTGGCGGTACTCCCCCTGCAATGGGCAGTGTGAATACACGATTAAGCGAGACTGCTTCTCACTACTTTGAAAGACTGGAACAAGATCTTGGTTCCTACGCGCAAAACGCGCGGATCGTTGTTGCCGGCGTTGAAACGAGCTGGCTCTATTCCTGGAACCACAGCAAAATAATCGCAGTGGACGGGAAAACCGCAATAGTGGGAGGTCACAATCTCTGGGAAGGAGCCTATGGTCAGGTTGAAAACCCCATAAGCGATATCAGTATGCGCTTAAAAGGCCCGGCTGCTGAGTCGGCCCATAAATACGCCGATTTACTCTGGGATTTTGTAGACGAAAATAGCAGCAGTTTCTTTTCAAAATTATTTTATGTTGAACTTCTTACAGGAAACGGATTCAGCTGGTTGGAAGGATGCCCTAAAACCCATGAAGTCTCTTCTATAGTAAGCTATGGCAGCGCCGAAGTTTTGGCTCTTGGCGGCCTGGGATTTGGTGTGGATACTCCCGGTGGAACTTCCGGTGGTCTTAGTCCGGCTGATGATTGTGACGCGGCCTGCACCGGACTGAGCACTGATTATGTTAACGATGATGCTGCTTACAGTGTTGCCAACCCGGAAGAAGAAGGATTGCGCGCTTTAATTGAAAGCGCTACTGAAAGTGTTTTTCTTTCTCAGCAAGACCTCATTGGAATTTGCGCGCCCCCCATATCGAATTCCCGGTACGACGCGCGTTTATTTGATGTGCTCGCGGACAAACTGGTGGAAGGCGTTGCGGTGAAGATTGTTCTCAGTTCACCGGGAGCAAAGCAAGGTATTGCCGCGCCGTACTCAAACATGAAAAAGATGACTGAAATTACCGATATTTTGCTTCGTGAAATTCAGTCCAGGGCCTATGTAGACCTGGAAACTGCTAAATCTATTCTTTGCGCCAATCTCCAGCTTGCTCCAATAAGGATCGCGAAAGGTGTTGATACCTGGGCGAATGGAAATGCTATTGCAAATCACGCGAAAGTGATTTCTGTTGATAACGAAGCTTTTTATATTGGTTCAAAAAACCTCTATCCCGCGACCTTACAAGATTACGGATACATTGTTGAAGACACAAAAGCGGCACAAGAATTTAAAACTGAATACCAGGATGTTATCTGGTTCTATTCAAAAGATGCTGCGGCCGTTGATTCTGAAGAATGTGTATGCAACCTTTAAATATCATATAAAAACTTAAAAAATAAAGGGCTTCTATTGCAATGGGAAGCCCTTTTTTTTTAGCCCCCCCTTTTCTTTTTTACTACCTATAAATTTTTTAGTTGATTTATTCGAGATACGCAATTTACTGCGTATAGTTCACCTGTCTCTATACACATATGCGGGTTGCCGCGTATGTAAACGGAGTCGCGCGTAATATTTTATTTCATATTTTTGTAATACATCAAGTTCAAATATTATAGAGTACGTAAAATCACAACATTTAATTGCTGAGCCAATTTGCATTTTTAAAGAAAAAATAAATTGGGATTATCCTGTTGATATTCCTCAGACAT
>JAAENB010000162.1 GCA_024224995.1 bacterium
CAACCTGCGGAGGCATCGCTCCGGCCATAGGTTACATTCCGAATGACGTTTTTCGGTATATCAAGACACGATCGACCCTGTGTAGCGGGAAAAATATAGATCAGAGACTAAATACTTCTACGCCCGCGCACAAGCAAAAAGAGTTTCTTGAGAGATCTTCGGGAACAGGTCCCTACTCCAGCTCTTCTTCGTCCGAATAAAGCAGGAAATTTTTGCTGTCGATAATCGCGTTCTTTTCTTCTATATCTGTTAGTACTATCCGGTAGTCTCCAACCGGGAGATCCTTGATAGTGCCGAAAATAACGGAGTTTGACGCGTCAATGACACTTATGGTTGTTTTGATATCAACCCAGATAAGCTCTTTTTTCATGAGGATGACGCCAACCCGGCGACCTCCGGACACACTCTTAAAAGAGAATATCCAGTCTATAGTTTCATCAGTCCGAAATTCGAGCGTTTTCCCTGCTCTTCGATAGACTTCGTCATGAAACTTTTTTACGGCAAACTCCCCTTTGAGTTTCCCACATGAAAGAAGCACTATAGAAAGTATAAAAATAAAACCAATGGCACGGCAGGAGTTATTCAACTTTGTACTGATCTTTGTCCAGTTCAATCACACTTCCCTTTTTGCGGTCGGATTTCTTTTCAAAAGCAGTCTTCCTTTCATCCCTGGTATCATCCACATTCGGTGAATCCTCCTGGTTGGAACCAACAGCCCTTCCAATAATAAAGAAAAATCTAAAAAGTTTTACTATAATATATATAAATGCTATAATAACTGCCAGTTGTAACAATCTAATTAACATTTTCTACCCCTATTTTTACGCTATAATATCCAGCATTTCTTTCACAGCCGACGGCAATCCCACAAATATGGACCGTGAAATTATGGAATGACCGATATTCAACTCATCAAGCCCGGCCATATCCATAAGCGGCGGCAGGTTGCCCAGGTTTAGACCATGCCCCGCATTGACCCCTATTCCCAGGTCTACGGCATATTGAGCTGCTTCGTAAATCCTGTTCTTCTCTTTCTCAATTATCCCGGGATCCCGCGCGTCACAATAGGTTCCCGTATGTATCTCAATATATTCGGCTCCCGATTCATGAGACAGTTTTATAATCTCTTTATCCGGCTCAATAAAAAGCGAAACCACAATTCCCAGCTCCCGGAACTCCGATGTGACCCGTTTAATTTTATCAAAATTATTTTTCACATCCAGGCCGCCTTCGGTAGTGAGCTCTTCCCGTTTTTCCGGAACAAGGGTTACCTGGTTGGGTACCACCCTCTTTGCAATGGCAATAATTTCATCGGAAAGCGCCATTTCCAGGTTATATTTACCGCGAACCACATCACGAAGCGCAATAACATCATCATCCAGAATATGACGACGGTCCTCCCGGAGATGCACGGTAATGCCGTGAGCTCCGTTATCCTCACAAATCCTCGCTCCTTCTACGGGGTCCGGATATATCCCTCCCCGTGCCTCTCTCACTGTGGCAATATGATCCACATTAACACACAATTTTATCTTTGACATACCTTCCTCGTTCTCTCTTAATTCCCTTACCGATCACCGATAACCCGGCCCGGAGGGCCGCCGATTTCCTTACTCATCATTCCCTTTTCTCAACTTCAAGCATTATCTTGTCAGGGGTGACCGATACGATCTCCACGTCCGTAACACTATTCTTCAGCACAATATGGACCGGCAGTTCCTTCCGGATCTTAACGGTCTTCATTTTTGCCATAAGCGCTTTAACATTCACCGGTCCAATATTAACAAAAGCATCAATATCATCAACCACAATCTTTTTATCTTCCGAAGACTTCATGTATACCTTTACATACGGGGTGACTACCCGGTACCGGTAATCACTGGTTACATTCCGTATAATAACCGGCACTTCCAGGCTATAGAGTTCTCCATACTCCATAATAGGAACAACCACCTTTATTACGGTATCCTTTATGTGTATATTATTATTAAAACCTTCTTTATTCAACTCAACACTCTGAACCACATCAGACGATTCATTATCTATTGAGACATCTTCTGTGTAAATATAATCTATCTTATCAATAACGGATTTCGCGCCGCTTATTTCCACGTATTCAGGTAGAATCTTTTTCCTGCCGATGATACAGCCTTCTTTTACTGTTCCCGTTATTTTGGGAATTATCTTAACCTTTTTTACCGATTTTTTCTCAACCATTATATCTACGGTTTTTTCCGTAAGAGCGATCTTTACATCTGCGGGAAATTCCCGTTTTACCAGTTCCAGCTGGATCGAATATTTTGTCAATTTGTCTACCCGGGGCCTTTTAAGACTCACATAGGGCTTGATGTTCTTCACCTCGACATTACTTAATTGTTCCTTTTTTCCACTCAGCACCACCACTACATGTTTTCTTGTTTGCTTGGAAACAATCATTTTCGCGGGCAAATTCTTAATATTTATGGGTATCCTGAATTTAACCTCCCCTGTTTTGGTAGTGGAGATATACAGCCACAAGGCAACAGAACATAATAAACAGGCTGCTTTTGCCAGGTAATCACCCTTGCGGGCCATTGCAATCAATTTGTCAAAGATTGATCTCATTAAATCTTATACTGCTCCTTATAGGCTGTCTTGGGATTAACAAAATAAAGGATCATATTCTTCAAATCGGTCGACTTTATCTTCGCGAACATTTTCCCGTTTACCATGATGGAAATATTTCCCGTTTCTTCGGATGTTATGAGTACCAGGGCATCGGTCTCTTCCGCGATTCCAAGCGCTGCCCGGTGCCGTGCCCCGTGCTGCTTCTTTAACTGCTTTGAATCACTCAGCGGCAAATAACAGGCTGCCGCTGCAATCCGCCCATCACGCAGGATTATGGCTCCATCATGCAGCGGGGTCATGGGATAAAAAATCGTCCGGATAAATTCTTCGGAAATTGCCGCGTCCACCACAACACCCGATTCCACATAACTCCGCAGCGCGGTCTTTCTCTCTATAACAATAATTGAACCAACCCGCTCTTCGGACATCGAAACCAGGGCATTCACCAGCTCATCCAGTGAAAATGATTCTTTGGCCGTCTCATTCGATATCCAGTTCCGCTGCCCAAATTGCGTAATGAGCCGCCTCAGTTCCGGCTGGAACAAAATAATTATTGTTAACACAACATAGGCAGTTACATTCTTTATGAGCCATACCAGGGTATCGAGTTTAAGAAATTCCGCCAGTATGGAGACCAAAAAGATAATGAGCACTCCCTTGAAAAGCTGGATTGCCCTGGTATTGGATAAAAATCGATATCCCCAATAAAAAATAAACGCAACCAGCATTATATCAAGGACGTTCTTTATATAATCCCAGAATGCTTCGCCGAAATATTGTATTTCTTCTATTATTCCATCCATTATACTGCTCAAGAGACCTTTTGTAACATCTCCAGGCTGTCCAGCGCAAGCCTGTGCTCCCGGACATCATGAACCCGCAGAATGTCCGCGCCCCGTATAACCGACACCGTATTCAGCGCTATTGTAGCGGGAAGCCGGTCAACTTCTTCATCATAGAGCTTTCCGATTAATGACTTTCTCGACAAGCCGATTAAAAGCGGAACCCCCATCTTTTTGAAACGCTCAAGGTTGTTTATTATTTTATAATTATCTTCCAGAGTTTTGCCGAATCCTATGCCGGGATCAATTATTATTTTATTCCTGTCAATTCCATGTTCTACTGCCCTGTTCGCGGCATTTTCAAGAAAAGTATATATTTCATCAAGTATATTATGGTATTGGGGATTATTCTGCATCGTTTCCGGCCTTCCCTGTATATGCATAAGCACGATTCCGCTCTTATATTCCGCCACAACTCCGGCCATGGCAGTATCAAAAGAAAGACCGCTTATATCATTGACAATTGATGCTCCGGCCCGTAATGCCGCCCCGGCTACCCCGGATTTATTTGTATCAACAGACAAAGGAACCCCGATGTCTTTTGCAATAGCTTCAATTACCGGGCACACCCTGTCTATCTCTTCATTCTCTGAAACAGACTCCGAACCGGGCCTTGTGGACTCCCCTCCTATATCAATAATATCGGCACCCTCTTCTGTCATCCTGTAGGCCCGTTCTATTGCCTTCTCAGTGTCGGTATAGCGGCCTCCGTCATAAAACGAGTCCGGAGTTACATTCAGTATCCCCATTATTGTTATCTTTTTCTCTTTCATAGCAACAGCTTAGAATAACATCTTAAACGAAACAATATTATTATACCCATAATCAATCTTATCAATGGCCAGCGCGTACGCGATATTAATATTATACAATTGAATCGCCATTCCTGTTGAAAAATTCAGGTCGTTGATCCCTAAAAACAAGGCTGTGGAAGGCATCAACTGGTACTGCACCCCGATACTGAATTCATAATCATCCTGCTCAAGCTTTTTACTGGCGCTTAAGGCGATTGTTATTCCAGTATCACTAATAAATGATAAACCAAGCTTAACTGTGGGATAGGCAAAATCAGCCCTGTTCTCTATATCTGTCTGGCTTCCAAAGGGATACAAAAATGATCCCAGGTCCTGGATAAAAAATCCCACTTTTAAAAAAGGAAGCAGAGATACCTGGGTTCCAAAATCAGCTCCTGCTCCCGCGTACACAGCATCATCAATTTTTTCATACAGGCCTTTTAATGATATTCCGATTGTTGTTACCCCCACAGACCATCCATAAGAAAAATATGATGCCCCTGCCACATACGCGGCCTCACCGGTAAGTATTCCGGCATTATCTCTTGTTTCAATGCCTGTTGAAAAAATAGAATAAACCCCTATTCCAAAAATCCCGTCGAACAGATCAAAGGCAACCCCGCTAAATCCCGCGTACCGGGAAACATCAAGCATTGATCCCGTTACTCCGACCTGGAAAACAGTTTCATCTGTTTTCTGATCCTCTGAAAAATTTAACAGGTCCTCTTCTCTTATGTCATTTATATCCCCGGACCGGGCTTTCTCCTTAATATTTTCCGGGGTCAATTTATGCTTCCCTTTTAATTCACTCAAACCAGCCGGATTCCAGTAAATCGCGAACACATCATCAGCCAGCACCTCTCCGATCATTCCCATTGCCACATATTTGGCTCCGACCCAGCCTCCCCGGGTAAACGAAGCCCTGCTCCCGGCTCCTGCTGCATATAATCCGCTGCTGAACAGCAGTATAGCCCCTGCGAAAAAGAGTGTTAAACCTGCTCCTGTGACATTTTTCATTTTCATTTAATAGCTCACCAAAATCCGGATCAGTTTCTCTTTGAACTCGCCAAAAGACGCGCCCTCATCTTCAACTTTAACTTTAATAATATACATCCCGGGCTTGATGAGGCTTCCGCTGCTGTTTCGCCCGTTCCATTGAACCGGCAATGCGGAATAGGTCTGTCCAAAGACTTTATCGCCATTTATATCATATACATTCACATCTACCCGCACATTGGTGTCAGCTGCCGCAGCGGGATCGCCAATTGTGATATATTTTATTTTATTCGGGTTAAAGGGGACCGGGTACGCAACGATGCTGCTTGCATTCAGAGCCAGGGCCGTACCCACACCGGTAAGCACAATAATCGCTGCAGCCGCTGCGATTTTTACCCGCCTGTACCCAAAATTTCGTCTTATTTTCATAGTTCGACAATTCTCCCTATAGAAATAAAATCAGATTTGCATACTGCGGTCAACAAGTATTTCTGTTAAAGCGGGGATGTTCCCTGTTTTTTGCATTATCCTGCGAGGAGCTTACCTGCGGCGTAATTCTTTTTCTACTCTGCGGGCAAGAGATTCCGCATCCAACCCATGCTCTTTAAACAATTGCGGCAGACTGCCATGAGTAACAAAAACATCGGGAAACCCGGCTGCAAACAGAAACCCTTCCCGCAATTCCGGTTTCACATTCGATACAATATACTCACCAATCCCCCCTGATATTATTCCATTCTCAAGGGTTACAAAAGCCCGGGTCTCTTTTATTTTTCTCTCGATTGTTCGAATATCCAGGGGCTTTATGGAAAGCAGGTTTAACACCAATGCCCCAATCCCCTTTGCCTTTAATATATCATGTACCTGCCGCGCGACAGGCTCCATATCCCCCAGCGCCAGAAGCGCCACATCAGAGCCTTTTCTTGTTTGAACAGCTTTTCCCGGCGTAAACTTATTTGCCTGAGTCATATCGAGACCTTCTTTTTTCACCCGTCCCCTGGGGAAACGGATTGCCACAGGCCCGTCATTATAGGAGGCTGCAAAATATATCATATCCCGGAGCTCTTCACCATTTGACGGGGCCAGAAATAAAAAATTTGGTATATTTTTTATTAGCGCGATATCGAAAACTCCATGATGCGTTTCGCCATCATCACCCACAAGCCCTGCCCTGTCGATTAAAACCCTCAACGGAAGTTTCATTATGCCAACATCATGTATAAGCTGGTCAATGGATCTCTGTAAAAAAGTTGAATATATTGAAACAAAGGGCTTCATTCCCGATGCTGCCAGGGCCGACGCAAACGTTACGGCATGCTGCTCCGCTATCCCTACATCAAAAAACCGCTCAGGATGGACCGCTTCAAAATGAGACAGCCCCGTTCCTTCTTTCATGGCAGCAGTTATGGCGATTATTTTATCGTCTTTACCTGCCAGCGCTGCCAGGGACTTTCCCGCCACTTCCGAATAAGAATCCATTTTGCTGCTGTTTATTGCCTGTCCTGTTGCCCTGTCAAAAGGTCCCAGGCCGTGAAACCGCGACGGCGCGATCTCTGCCGGATCATAGCCCTTTCCTTTTTTGGTTATCACATGAACAATTTTTGGCCCTGAATTAATATGCTTGAGTTTACCAAACAAGCCCACGAGCTCATGAAGATTATGCCCGTCTACGGGTCCAAAATAACGTATGCCCAGATCCTCAAAAAGCTTCCCCGGTATTAGAAGGCCCTTAAAGTTATGGAAATATCTATACAAATATTTATAAACAGAGTCCCCAAACCTGGGGATCTTTTTTGTAAATTCCATAGATCTTCGCCGCAGTTTATTATAAAAAGACCCTGTTATGATGCTGGTAAGATATGTGGAAAGACCTCCCACATTTTCAGAAATGGAATGCTCGTTATCATTAAGTATGATAATTACATCACTCCGCATGTGCCCCATATTGTTAAGGGCCTCAAAAGCCTGTCCTCCGGTTAGAGACCCGTCACCAATGATCGCTATAACCTTATTGTCTTCTTTTTTCAAATCACGGCTTACGGCCTCTCCCAGGGCCAGCGACAAACTGGTACTGCTATGGCCTACGTTATAGGTATCAAATTCCGATTCCCCTACTTTGGGAAAACCGCTGAGTCCCCCGTATTTTCTTATGGTTAAGAACTCTTCTCGTCTGCCGGTGAGAATCTTATGAGCATATGACTGGTGGCCTACATCCCAGATAAGTTTATCCTGCGGGGTATTAAAAACATAATGAAGCGCTACAGTCAGCTCCACAACTCCCAGGGAAGGAGCCAGGTGTCCGCCATTCTTTGAGACTACATCAATTATATATTCCCTGACCTCCTCAGAAAGTTTTTCCAATTCCCCGGTTTTTAACTTCCGCAAGTCGGTAATACTATTTATTTTATCCAGAAACATAGGAGCAGTATGGGGAATTCTATTAGAATTGTCAATTGCTTTGCTTCTTTCCGAAAAAAAGTAGGGGTATTTATAAAGAACGGCGGACCCCTTTCCCGGTGTCCGCCGCTATTTCCGCTGGCTGCTACCCAACAGTCGCCAGAACATCTTCAATAGATAGAATAAGATAGTCGGCTCCGTCAAGAGAAACTTCATTGCCGGAATATTTCCTGTATATTATTGTATCTCCAACTGAAATGGAATAATCCCAGTTTGCCGGTACTGCGACTACCTCCCCTTTTGATGGTCTCTCTTTCGCGCTGTCGGGAATATATATTCCTCCACTACTCTGTGTGGTCTCTTCTTCTTGTACCGTTATCACTAAATTCTCATTAATTGGTCGAAGACTCTTCATGGTATTTACCTTCTTTGATTAGATCTTATTTTTAATTTTAAAGAATAAAATTTTTTACAAAATAGCCAACAGATGTCAATAATTTATTGCCAGTTAAGAAAAAAATAATAAAATTGCCATTGTCCCGGAACCGGGTTATTTTTTTATTGGAGGAATTTTATGAAATCTCACAGACAATATCTCACGCTTAATACCAATTCTCGAAGAGAATACATCAACATTACCGGCGAAGTGAATAAGATACTTAAAGACAGTACTGTACAGGAAGGTCTTTGCCTGGTTAATGCCATGCATATTACCGCTTCTGTCTACATTAATGACGCTGAAAGCGGGCTCATCCAGGACTTTGATGACTTTCTCGAAGACCTTGCTCCTCATGAACCGCTCAGTAAATACCGGCATAATCGTACCGGTGAAGACAATGGTGACGCGCACATTAAACGGACCATTATGGGTAGAGAGGTTGTTGTTGCCATTACCGAAGGTGAACTCGATTTTGGTCCCTGGGAACAGATCTATTACGCCGAATTCGACGGCCGCCGCCCCAAAAGGATCATGGTTAAAATAATTGGGGAATAACCGCGTGAACCTTGTTGATGCTCATTGCCACCTGGAAAGTCCTGAGCTTGTGGAAGATCTCGATTCCATTCTTAAGGATGCCGGAGATGCCGGGATTGTGAAACTTATCACCTCCGCGGTAACTCCCCGGCAGTGGCCGGTGTCTGTTTCTATTGCGCGAAAATACCCGGAAGTGGAATGTGCCCTGGGAGTTCACCCCTGGTTCGCTTCTCCGGAGCACCGGGAAAAAATCAGGGACCTGGCCGCTGCCCGGGATACGGGTGCTGTTGCTATTGGGGAGATTGGTCTGGACAAAAAAATCGAAAACCCGGATTTCACTATCCAGACCGAAATCTTCGAACAACAGCTTGCCATTGCCAGAGAGACAGACCTGCCCGTAATCATTCATTGCAGGGGCGCCTTTAACGAACTCATTGAATCTATTAAAAAAGTGGGTATGCCTTCAAAGGGAGGCATTATTCATGCCTTCTCCGGCAGTGTGGAACTGGCGGAAATATTTATTAAACTGGGCCTCTCATTTTCCATTGGCGGTACACTGACCTATAGAAAAAGCGCGAAACGTTCCGGGATGCTGCGCCGTATTTACCCGGATCATTTCCTGCTGGAAACGGACAGCCCCGACATCCCCCCGGTTCAAATCAAAGAAAAACCCAATGTGCCGGCAAATATCCGGCTGAATCTTTCCGCTGCCGCGGATATTCTTGAAGTTCCGGAAGAAGAAATTGCCCGGAATACCAGTGCCAATGCGGCACGGATCTTTCAGTTGGCAGTTGACAGTTGAGAGCAGCGGACCCCGTGGAACGGGGAAAAAATACGTCAGAAACTAAATAATATTGCGAGCTGCATCCGGCTTGAAAGTATGGGCTCTTTGGGTTGTGAGGACTGTTTGAGCAACGCGAGTTCCGCAGCAATCCAAAGAGCCCATGCTTTCAAGCCCGCGCA
>JAAENB010000163.1 GCA_024224995.1 bacterium
AGATTCGATTTCCGGGGCAGTATTGCATTCATCGTCTTCTTTCAGTTCCAGACCTTCCCTTGCCATGACATGCGTAACAAGATCAACAGCAGAATCCTTGTCCAAACGATGAAGGGAAACCGTCTGTTTCTCCCGGTCAAACGGTTCAGGCATGGGTTCCCTGCTGGTGAAGATAAGACGGGTATTGCCAACAGAGAGAAGGCGTGTGAAGAGATTGAGAAATTCTGAAAAGCAATCTTCTGAAAAGAAATCGGGTTTTTCTGAAAAAACCGATTTCTGAACCGTCTCCATATTATCCAAAACAATAATCGTATCAGAATCTCCCAATGCCCGTTCAATAGGCTGAAATGCTTTTCCAAAAAGCTCGGCACCAGGAAACTGGGAAACAGAATACTTGGGAATCAGTTGCCGCCCAACACTATCAGTCATGGTTCGGACATTCAGACATTTTTCCGCACTCACAAACACAGCCCTGCCAAACCGTTTGGAACGCACAAGCCACCGGGCAAGTTCTACAGCAAGCGTGGTTTTGCCTTCCCCGCCCTGACCAACCACTGCTGCCCATTTTTCATGCTCCAGCAGACGTTCCAGTTTCAGCAGTTCCCGACTTCTCCCGACAAATTCATGGTCCGGCGGTTCAGGCAGTTCTCCGAGAAGGTTTTTCAAA
>JAAENB010000164.1 GCA_024224995.1 bacterium
ACGTTTTTCGGTATATTAAGACACGACCGACCCTGTATAGCGGGGTGCGACCCCTGCGAGGGGAAAAAATACGTCAGAAACTAAATAGTATTGCGATCTGCTTCCAGGCCCGCTCACTTGCACAATTTAGTTTCTTGAGAGAGGAAAAAAACAATGGTGATCCTGAACAAAAACATAAAAACCAAAACTATGATTATCACCCTGATTCTTTTTTCCGGTATCATCAATGAAAACCGCTAAAAAATAAATTTAACCTGTTCTTTTGTTTTTGAGCAACCGCCTGGCCGGGTTAAAAGTTTATGTGTTGACGTAGACTTCTATAATAAGCATACCATGGAGCAAGCCGCGCTAAAAAAATTTCACTATTATCCCTTATGGTGAGAAAAATTCTCGCCTCCTGGGAAAATTTTTAGTATATTAGTTGCATAAAAAATTATAGACTGCGTGGTCTTCCGGTTTTACTTAAAAAACCATCTTTTTTATTCATAAATTCATGCATATATAAACTTAATAAAACTCTGAGGAGGAGAACTATGAAAAAAAGTTTAAACAGAAAAATATTGTTTTTTTTATTTGCAGCAGCCTGGCTAATACTATCATGTGATGAAGGATCTCTTAGTACGCCTGGGGTTATAGGAATAACTCCAACGAATGATACTACACCCGCATGGAGCTGGGGGGCTGTTGAGGAAGCGACAAAATATCGCTATGGTTATGCGGAAGGAACCTGGATAACAGAATCAGCAGTCGGAACAAACTATATTCCGTCTTCCCCTCTGAGTTATGGCGATAATACACTCTATGTACAGGCAGGGAATGATGCCGGAGACTGGTCATTAAGCGGAAGTTTTACCATAACCATTAAACAACCCCTTTCATATGTATGGAGAAAAAGAGAGCCGGCACAAAGCCCGGAATCACGCGTTGGCCACTCTTTAACATACGCGGGCGGCGATAAGCTAATTTTATTTGGCGGTTCTAGCGACAATAGCTGTTTGAGTGATACCTGGGAGTATGATCTCTCTGCTAATACATGGACAGAATATAATACAGCAGGAACAATACCCGATGATCGCTCTTATCATTCAATGGCATACTCCTATGAGGACGGTCGGCTCTATCTCTTTGGAGGAACAGGATATGGTATGGTTGATCCCTTTAGTGATACCTGGCAATATAATATCTCCGATCATTCCTGGACCGAGCCGAGCTTGACAGGAGACGGAGTTCCATTTCGCATGGGACACGCAATGGCCTATGGCGGAAAAGGAGAAAACTATCCCGATTCCGAAGGCAAAAAAATAATCCTTTTTGGCGGACATAGGGAAACTATGTATGACCTGGCTTTCTATGGCAGTACCTGGGAATTTGATAACTTTAGATTAACCTGGGACAAATTTAATACAGAGGGAACAACACCGGGAGCCAGAAGCTGGCACGCAATGGCTTATGCCGGTGAAAACGAATCTGGTAATTCGACTTTTATCCTCTTTGGCGGCATGAGCTGGACCTTGCCTCATTATCCTAACCCGGGAACGCAAACTTTTTTGGGAGATACCTGGAAATATGACAGGTCTATCCACATGTGGACGCCGCATAATACAAGCGGAGAAAGACCGGAAGAGCGAAGCAGACACGCCATGGCCTATCTTGGTGATAATAAAGTTCTATTATTTGGCGGTTCCGATGGAAGTACTACTTTCGGTGATACATGGATATATGACGCTGCTACATTAACATGGGAAAAATATGAGATTGCGGGTGACAAGCCTCCGGCTCAGACAAATCATGCAATGGCCAATATTGGAGAAAATAAAATTATCCTCTTTGGTAAGAACAGTGAAGGCGGCACCAATGGAGAAACCTGGGTTTTTGAATTGGAATAATAACCGGGATACCCGGAACAGTTTATACACCTGTTCTTTTTAATATCCGGGAATTTCCTGTTAAAAAAAGTTTTCTAAAGAGACCGAAGCCGGGCTAACTCCTTAACCAAAGGAGATCTATGCCCGGCAAAAAGTCTCTTTAGATTACCAGACTTAAATTTGCATTGCATCGATTATCGCTTGAACCTGTTCCCGCACCTCAATTGCTTCTTCAAGTTCCAATCGCTCCTTAAGATACCCTATAGCTTTATCATTTTTAATAACCCCGGGGTTTTGTATTATCTCAGGTTTAACATTAGAAATTATTTGATCTAAAGAAAATTGTTTAATATCCTCATCCCTATCTCCGATACGATTTATCGTGGCGTTAATTATATTGATTTTACCTTTTTCTCCTGCTCTTGAATAAATATTGTTCCACATCCATGTTCCTATACTTATTCCGGTATAGGTATCTTTTTCAGCCATAAAAGAGCCGGAAAATTTTACCGCGATTTTATCGATATCGTCAATATTTGCAAAATCACTATCCTTCGCAAGGGCTTCTGCCGCAAAAAGTTTTTGAATAGTATTATCACCCTCGATCCATTCCAAATATACATTCATACGCCGGTCCGGTTTAAGGTTCTTCTTTTCGGTATCCAGCACAATACGAATCGATTCGGAAAAAGGGTCCTTGAGTCCCTTGATATCGGAAATATACAAAGGGTCAGATTCTTCATTAAACTCTCCCGGGTTTACCAGGAATACAAAATTCCCTTTTTCTATCATAACCCTTCCCCAGAGCGGGTCCGGGAACTTTAAACGGGCATATTCATCAGCCGGTCTTAAAAATTTGTACTGAATTTTATCCTTTTGCTTTCCGGGTTCCTTTTCAAAGAGAACATCTTCAATTTTTATATCCAATAAAACCTCTTCTTTTCTGGAAGAAGCTGGAGCGGTTTCAAAGCCTGTTATTTGTCCCCGGTAGATAGAAGTGCCGCTTCTTATCCATGAATATAAAGGTATATCTGTATTCATTCTATCCTCTCTTGTTTTTTTTATCTGATTACCGCATAACCGGCAAGAAAGTATAACAGCAGCCAGTAAAAAAATTAATATATATCTTTTATAATAATTATCATTATTAATCACTATGTAGCATCCAGTTTGCAATTATCTACAAAATTCGGAGGACATCTTTCAACATCTGTATCTTCCCCCTTTTTGGGAGGTGAATAAGTGGTCATAGATGCCGGGGCTGTAATCTTAGCGCCGGTTGAGGTCCAACCTGCTGCTGCCGTATACGTTCCATATTCAGCAGACCAGGACGCTTCCGCAACTACAGCATAATTTTCGTCAAAATCATTTGAATAAGCGCTTAAAAACATATCAAAATCATTTGAACCTGAAATACCGGTAAGATTAGTCGTGGTGGCAACAGGATGTTTAAGAGGTATTATTATGGCAGGGGAATCCATGACCCTGACAACCCTTTTTAGACCACCCGCTGCAATATTACTTTTGTCTGTATCTGATGAAGTGACAATAAAAGAGCCTGCTCCGCTTAAGGCGGCTCCACGGGTATCACGCACAGGAAAGGCAAGCTTTGCAGGAGTACCCGTTGTTATTACGAAAGGAAGTGCGGCATTTTTGGCGATAATTTCTTTTACAGTCTTGCCAGCAGGGTACGTCCCGGTAATCGAATCACTGGTTGTTGTGTGTATATACCCTAACCTGACTTTATCCGTTCCCCGCCTCTGGTTGCTTCCTCCGCCTGTTAATTTAACGGTTACTTTGAAAGAGATTGCGTGGTTTAGAAAGTTAGCATCCGTATAACTGGCATTCACTGCCGGGCCGGAAGTTCCTCCACTATCAACGACAAGGGTGGTTGCGTTTGAACGAGTATTATTAAACTTGGTATTCCTCTTTATGATTTTATTATTTGCCGCGCCAGCCATAACTTCAATTTTAATCATATTAATATTCAATACCAGGCCGGGATCATTCGTATCCCGTTTACTGTTTCCGTTGTTATCAACAAAGGCGGAAAGATGAAAAGAACCTTCCGAATCCGCTTTCAGGATATGATTTTTATCGTCAACCCCATTCGATTTAGTCGGGAGTCCCGTAAGACCTGTGTCATCGACAGCACGCTCAACCTGCCAGCTTACTGTCACATCTGCCGGCAATACATCAGCCTTAAGCTCCAACTTTCCACAACCCTTTGCTATATTTATAACTACGGTTTTATTGGCTGCTATATCGGCAGATGTTAAGCTTTTACTGTCTTTTGTACTTTTCTTAGTCTGGTTAGCAGTGCCTGCGGTTTTATCGGCATTTTTTCGCGGTGTGCATTTAAGTTTGGCTTCGATCTCTTTAAATTCTACAACTGTTGGTTTAATCGACTCTTTTATTTTAACCCTGTCAATAGTATATTCAATTTCCAATGTTGTATCTTCTTTAGCGGCGCTTCCGGTATCACCTTTCATTTCTGTTTTTTCTTTAGTATCTGTTCCCGCCGTAATAGAAGTCTTTCCCCCGGTGACTTTCCATTTATATGCTATAGTATGCTTGGAAGCATCGATAACCGGTTTAATAACCGCTTTATATTTATCTTTTTTTCCTTTTGCGATAAAAAGAGTTGGTTTATCCGTACCATTTTCCGCCATAATTTTAAGCTCAATTATCGTGACTTTAATTTTGGCTGTGACAGTATCTTTATCGACTTTATATTCAACGGTTATTTCACTATCATTCTCACTTGCACTAACATTATCGCCTATTATTTCTGTTTTTTCCCTGGTATCCGTACCGGCAGTAATGGAAGTCTTTCCCCCGGTGACTTTCCATTTATATGCTATAGTATGCTTGGAAGCATCAATAGCCGGTTTAACAACCGCTTTATATTTATCTTTTTTCCCTTTCGCGATAAAAAGAGCAGGTTTATCCGTACCATTTTCTGCCATAATTTTAAGTTCAATTACCGTGACTTTAATCCTGGCTGTCGCAGTTTTTTTACCGACTTTATATTCAACGGTTATTTCACTATCATTCTCACTTGCACTAACATCATCGCCTTTTATTTCCACCGTATCGGATGAGTCGCTGCCGACAATTGATATCTTACCCGTAACTTTCCATTTGTACGTCCCTCCGGCAGGAGCAACCTTAGCCTTATATTTTATTTTTTTGTCTTTGGTCAGGAGAAGAACCGGGACGTCCGTTCCATTCTCAGCTTTTATTTCAACCTTCAAAGGTGTCTTTTTTAAATAAATCGTATTTTTTTTCGCATTAGCTACATGTTTTTTTTCGTCGCCACCCATCAAAACTTATCCCTGTAAAAAGTTTAAAAATTTGACTTCTGTTCTGTTAAGAAAACTCGAGTTTCTCCCGTTGAACAACAACAAATAGAGAACAAACCTATAGTCAAGTCTAATTTTAACATCCGGGAATTTCCTGTTAAAAAAGGTTTTCTAAAGAGACCGAATCCGGACTGTGATTGCTGTGATTTCTGTGATTATTATGATTATTATTATGATTCATCACAGACTTATACTTCTTCCCTGTTAAACTTTATACATATCAACAACAAGAGCTCTTTATCACAAAATCAGGACTGTGATTGCTGTGATTTTTTTGATTATTATGATTTATCATAGTAATCATTTTATCATAGTAATCATTTAATCATGGGAATCACAGTTCAGACTTTCCCTGCCGTTAACCATTGTCTGAACTGTGATTGCTGTGATTTCTGTGATTATTATG
>JAAENB010000165.1 GCA_024224995.1 bacterium
GATCCCCTCACCTTCTCCTGGGATTTCGGCGACTTGAGCGCCGGTGACACAGGTTCGGCCGCCTCCCATACTTTTACAAGCGAAGGAAGCTACGAGGTAAGCCTCACCGTAACCGACGGCCAGGGCGGCAGTGATACGGCAACAACGCAGGTTACTGTGACTCTTCCACCCGTCATTGACCTTGAACCCATATCAATTGACACCGGGAGCATCACCGTCGATCCCCAAACGCTCGCGGTGAGCGGTAATGCTTCGGTTGAAATTTTCAACAACGGTACAAGCGAGGTTGCAAACAGTTATTCCATAGTTCTTTTTGAAGATAGTAACGGTAACGGTACATTCGACAGCTCTATGGACACCATACTCGGCAGCTCCTCTGCCGCATCGGGTCCGGAAGGAAACGGTTCTCTCTCTGTATCCGTTGCCCTGAGCGGAACAGTTCAATTTCCCGGCAACCTTGTTTATGCCTTTATAGACAGCGAAAATACTATTGAAGAGACCAACGAAGAAAATAATATCACCCATAACAGGTCAAGCTGTGAATCCAAACCCGAAGTGGGAAGCATTACTCCCCGGCTTGAGTGGGAGTGGACAGATTATTCAATTCTGTCTATCCCCGTAGTTATCAATTTAAATGATGATAACGGTGACGGTTCTGTTGATTCAAATGATATTCCCGATATTCTTGTAAGTACAAATAATCGAAGCAAGTATACAATACGGGCAATGAGCGGTGACAACAGCGGTATACTCTTTGAGATTCCCGGCTATTTAGCAAGAAACGGCTGCAATCTCGCGGCAGGTGATATTGACAATGACGGTCTGCCGGAAATAATGTTTATTAACAATGCGGAAACAAATGTTCTTGCTTTTGAAAATGACGGAACTTTTAAATGGCAAAGTGCAAATATCCCAATTCCAAACCATTATTCCAGTGTCTCTATTGCCGATTTAGACGGAGACGGTTCCCCTGAAGTTTCAGTGGGTAGAGTTGTTTTAAACAATGACGGTACTCTTAAATGGAACGGAGCTCATAACACTTACGGTGGAAGCTGGTCCGGCCAGGGAACCAACACCATTGCCGACATAGACCTGGACGGAGATCCTGAACTTATTGCGGGCAATGTTGTATACCGTTCCGATGGTGAGCTCTTCTGGAAGACTTCCGAAGCACCTGAAGGTTTTACCGCAGTAGGAAATTTTGATGATGACCCCGAAGCTGAGGTGGTCATAGTCTGGAATACGGTTTCCCTGTTTGAACATACCGGTGAACTCATATGGAGTAAAGCAATTCCCGGAGGCGGTGTGGCAGGCCAGCCTACTGTCGCCGATTTCGACAATGACGGGAAAGCGGAAATCAGTGTTTCCAACGGAAGCAACTGCATGGTGTACGATGATGACGGATCGGAACTCTGGTCCAGTCCTATCAATGGCAGGTCAGTATACACCACCTCATCGGTCTTTGATTTTGAGGGAGACGGTATCCCGGAACTTGTAAATACCGATGAATACTACCTGAGAGTTTTTCGTGGAGACACGGGAGAGGTTCTTTTTAGTGAGGAGCTCAGAGTATCGGGGATGTCGGGACTGCCAGTCATCGCCGATGTTGACAACGACAATAGTGCGGAAATTATTGTTGCGGGAAACCTGAGCACCGGAAAAGGGATTAGAGTCTTTGGTGCTGAAGACGGCTCCTGGGTTAACACCCGCAAAATCTGGAATCAACATGCCTACAGTATAAGCAATGTCAATGATGACGGAACAATTCCGAAGCGTCCCGCGAACAACTGGGAAAGCTTTAATAATTACCGGCAAAACCAGGTGAGTAATCCTTTCGTCTGTAAAGATCTGAGCGCTTCTTTTCTCAGGATAGATGAAAGCAATTACCCCAATTGGGCAAAGATAACGGTCCGTGTGGGTAATGGCGGAGCCCTTCATACCGCCCACGGCGTCAATATTTCATTTTACAGCGGAACCCCCGGAGAAGGAACGCTCATTGAAACCATTAAAACACCGAACCGTATTGAGGCCGGACAGTACGACGATATTTCCTTTCACTGGCCTGGTGCCGTTTCAAACCGGGGGCCTGTTTATATTGCCGTTGATGACGACGGTACGGGAACAGGACACATCAATGAGACAGATGAAACAAATAATACCATTAGCGGAACCTTTATTCCGCCGTCTCTCTACGACCTTGCAGCCCTGTCATTAGACACAAGCGCTGTTTCCGTTGATCCCCAGACTCTTGTATTGAGTGGTACGGCGGACGTGGCTATAACCAATAAGGGCATATCAAATATCAGCAACAGCTACAGCATTGTTCTTTTTGAAGACTCAAACGGAAATGAAACTTTCGACAGCACCATAGACACCGTGCTTGGAAATTCCGCTGTTGCGGCAGGACCGGAACCAAAGAGTTCTCTTACCGCAACAGTTAGCGTTAGCGGTATCGCGAAATTTGCTCATAATCGTATCTTCGCTTTTATCGACAGCGAGAACGGTGTTGAAGAAACCAATGAAGAGAATAATATCGTCCATAATAAAACAAGCTGTGAACAAAAACCTTCTGTTGGAACTTTTGAGCTTGAAGAGGAATGGTCATGGGACATCAAACTCACGAAAGGCGCCCTTGCAGCCAACCTGAACGATGATAACGGCGACGGTCTGGTAAATGAAAAGGATATCCCTGATGTGATTGTGAATGAAATAAGATATAATAGTGATACCGGTCATAGTTCCCGGGGACTCTTAACCGCGCTCAGTGGAGACGGCAGCGGAGAGTTGTTTAAAAAAACCGAAAAGACCACGTTCCTGGGTTACTGTGTTACCTCGGCAATAGGAGATATTGATAATGACGGACTTCCTGAGATCGTCTCCGTTCATCATCCCGTTGCAGGAACCGGGTCGCCCAGGCTTATTGCCTTTAAAAATGACGGAACAGTGAAGTGGTATGGTCATGAAATATCCGGCAAGAACTGGAATCATGCATCGGTTGTTCTGGCCGATCTTGACAGTGACGGAAAGACTGAGATTATTTTTTACGGATATGTTTTCAACAATGACGGAACGTTAAAATTTAAGTTACCCGATGAGGCAAGGAGATATATACCTACTATTGCCGATCTCGACCGTGACGGGTACCAGGAAATTATCACGGGGAACGCGGCATACCGCTCAAATGGAGAGCTGTATTGGAATAATACCGCTCTCAAAAGTGGGACCTTTACTTCTGTTGGAAATTTTGATGATGACCCATTCCCGGAGATTGTATCAGTCGTATCGGGAGGCAGAGGATACCCGGTAAATATTTATCTCCTTGAACATACTGGCGAACTAATATGGACGAAGGAGAGTGAATATAATAAACGTGGCGGGGGAAACCAGCCCACTATTGCCGATTTTGATAATGACGGCAAAGCCGAGATCGGTTTTGAGGGAAAAAATTTCTATGAAGTCCTGGAGGCCGACGGAAGCAACCTGTGGCACAAATCAATTAATGACCGCTCATCGGGCTATAATGGAGCAACGGTGTTTGATTTTCAGGGTGACGGTATCCCTGAGGTACTCTTTATTGATCATAACAGATTATATGTTCTTAACGGAAGTGACGGCAGTATAACCGCATCCCTCTCCCCTGGTACCATAACCTACGGCGAGTATCCCATTGTTGTGGATATAGATAATGACGGTCATGCGGAAATCATCGCGCCTTCCAGTGAGTATCGTATTAAAGTATACGGCGACAAGAACAATTCCTGGATGAACACCGGGAAAATTTGGAACCAGGACGGGTTCCATGTTACCAATGTAGAAGGCAACGGAACCATTCCGCGAGTTGAGGTGAACCACTGGGAAACCCATAATATCTTCAACGGCAACGTTATTACCAAAACCGGTTGCGTTGACCTCTCCGCTTCATATCTCCGTATAGATAACGCTGCATACCCCGCGTCCGTTACGGTCACTGCCAGGATCGGGAACAGCGGAGCCCGGCAGAATAAGGACTCTATCTCCATTGCCTTTTACAACGGCGATCCCAAAAACGGCGGGACTCTTCTGGGTACTGCACAAACCGCGGAATTCCCCGAACCAGGCAAGCATGAAGATGTTTCAATTCAATGGGAGAATCCCTCTCTCGGCGCAAGCACCATTTACGCGTCCGTGGATGACGACGGCAGCGGAAACGGTTCTATCGATGAAAGTGATGAAAATAATAATATTGTTTCTTCCCCTTTTATTATCGGGAATGAAGCTCCTGTTGCTAACGCGGGTTCAGGTTCGACGGTTTTTGTTAACAATACCGTGCCCCTGAACGGAAGCGGTTCAAGCGACCCCGAAGGCGATGCTCTTTCCTTTACATGGAGCATTCAGTCAGCTCCGTCGGGCAGCAATTCTGCTATTAGCAATCCGGCAGCTGCGACTACGTCCTTTGTTCCGGACAGCGCAGGTACCTTTGTGATACAGCTCGTTGTTAATGACGGTTTTCAGGACAGCACTGTTGATACGGTTTCTATTACCGTTAGTCCGGTTATTTCGGTGCCCAATGTTGTGGGTATGGCTGAGACTGCCGCAGGAACTGCTATTACCGGTGCAGAGCTTGCTGTAGGATCGACCAGTCAATCTTATAGTAATTCTATTCCCGCCGGAAGCGTTATTAGCCAGAATCCGGCAGCGGGAACGACTGCCTTTCGGAATAGTGAGGTTGATATCGTTCTGTCCCTGGGCGTGCATATGGCTACGGTTCCGTCCCTTACGGGGCTCACTTCGGAAGAAGCAAATGCCGCTCTTTCCGCTGATGGGTTGATCCTGGGTTCGATTTCACAGGAATATATCGACTCTATTCCGGAAAATAATATCATGAATCAAAACCCGGCAGCGGGAACCTCTGTTATATACGGTTCCCCCGTTGACGTTACTGTCTCCGCGGGTAAATGGGACGGGGTTGATGAAACCGCTCCCCATGTTTCCATTTCGGTTACTCCCGAAAAAGTTTTCATTGATGAAGAAGTTACCATCACCATCAACGCCTGGGACAACGCAGGCATTGTTGACCGCCACCTTACTATTAACGGTGATCCTGTGGATCTTACAGGGGATGAATATTCCTTTTATCCTGCTGAAGCAGGAAAATATACC
>JAAENB010000166.1 GCA_024224995.1 bacterium
ACCAGCCCCCCTGTGGAGGGGGGCTGGTGCTGGTGCTCACCCGAGCTCGAACGTGAATGGCGTTTGCAGGGAGAAAACCTCCGGGATGTTGTGTTGTGGTTAATCTTATTGCGTGGGAAAAAAATGGTTGAAATTACATTTCCTTTTTGTAAAAAGTAATTGAGAATTACTTCTCAGATGTGTGGCAAATAACGTTGTCAGGGAACTGAGCAAAACTGCTTCCAGGGCACAATAACTCTTTTGGAGAATTTATGCTGGATAGAATATTTAAGCGCAATAAAGAGGGGCGGAAGGGGATATATATCGCGGAGATTGGGCTTAATCATAATGGAGATTATGCGGTAGCAGCTAATATGATACGGGCAGCGCATAAAGCCGGGGCGGATGCGGTTAAGTTTCAGACTTTTGTGCCGGAGAATATGAATTCGATCTATACAACATCCCTGCTGGAACAGGGAGTTGAGGAAAATCCCGGAACCGGGCTGGTGGAATTCTTTCGGCAGTTTGTTTTTTCAATTGAAGAGTACCGGGATTTACAGGCCCAGGCACAGGAACTGGGCCTGGTTTTTTTCTCAACGCCCTTTGACCGGGAGTCACTTGAGTTGCTGGAAGAGCTGGCAGTTCCGCTCTATAAGATTGCGTCATCGGAGCTCACCAATCTGCCCCTGATCAAACAAATAGCAGGGACAGGAAAACCGGCTCTTCTTTCCACCGGCATGGCCCGGGAAGAAGAGATAGGACTGGCAATTGAGCTATTTGAAAAAGAAAGTAATGCTGATATTATATTGATGCATTGTGTCTCACTATATCCCCCGGAGCCGGCAGAAGTGAACCTGGGGAGGATTTCCGCTCTAAAAGAGAGATTTAACCGTGAAGTGGGCTATTCGGATCATGCCCCTGAGCATGATGCATCGCTTCTGGCTGCTTCTCTTGGAGTACGGATATTTGAAAAGCATTTTACTATTGACAGGGGATATGAATGCCCTGATATGGTAGTTTCTCTCTCTCCCGGAGCCTTTGCCGATATGATCGGCAGCATTGAAAAAGCTATTTCCATGATGGGAGACGGATCTATTTCATATAAAGGAAAGGAAGCAGATACCGCCCAGGCAGCACGGAGATCCCTGTTTGCAAAGCGGTTTATTCCCGGGGGCACGATTATAGAGGCAGAAGACCTGGCTGCTCTCAGGCCCGGAACCGGGATCCCGGTCTATGAGATAGATACAATTATTGGAAAAGAGAGCAGGGTTGATATAAAAAAAGATTTTTTAATACGAAAAGAGTTTTTTGAATAAGAAGGAGTTCGTCCATGAAGTTTCGCAGGTTTATTATTATTTTATTGCCAATATTTTTTATGCAGTGTTCCATGTATTACTATTTTTTTAAAGATGAGAGCACGTTTTTTACCCCCCGGGAGAGGCAGATGCTTGCTTCAACAACACAGGCCGTTGGTTATGATTACGGGTATGACGTGAAAGTCTCTCTTGATTATGTTTTCCCCGCAGCTCCCGGAGACGGAGATATTTCCGGAAAGGGAAGTGCCATGGCAACTGCTCTTGCGACCTATGACGGAAAGGCTGTAGTGGCATTTTATGAAAAGATGTATACCCTGCGGGCAATGACCCTGTTTAAAATGGCTGAATATAAAGAAGATGAGGATTGGAAGGAATTTACGTATATTGAAAAATATCTCTTGCCGTCCCTGGAAAAATATGTTACCCTGCTGCAAGGGCAGGCGTTGAGAAAAGAAGCGTCTTACGGAAGCATAATCGAAAAACGGAAGAAATTGATCGAAGATATAGTAAATGAAGAACTGGATTAAAATTTAAAACTTTTAACTGTAACGTATGAAATATGCTGCATCAATTTTACTTGTAGTGGTGGTGATTTCTACCGGCATCCTGGTCGCTGCATCCGGACGCGCGCCCGGGGTGGATGTGTTGTGTTATCACTATTTTTTGGGTAATAAAAACCAGTACAGCTTTTCATATGAAGAATTACGAAAGCATATTCAATATTTTCGAAAAAAAGGGTATACCTTTGTAACACTGTCATCGCTTGTACAGGGAAAAGTAAAGGGGGGGAAGAATATACTACTCTCCATTGATGACGGGAATTCGAATATTTATGATACATACTATAGGGTCCTCAAGCCATTACAAATAAAACCGCTGCTTGCCATATATCCCTCAGTTATCAGTAAAAAGAAGAATGCCCTTACCTGGAAGCAGTTAAAAGAGCTGGCAGATGATGGATGCGGCATCGCGGCACACGGGTATACACACCGGTTTATGACCCAAAAATTCTACAATGCCGACAAAAAATTCTTTTACAATGAGATTGTTCTTCCTAAAAAGATCCTGGAAAGGAGACTTGGAAAGACGATCAATACCTTTGTGTATCCTTATGGTGTCAGGAGTGCTGCTGCCATTAAAGCAGTGCAAAAAGCAGGATACCGCTATGCCTTAACAATTGATCCCGGAACAATTCCCCAGCCCCTTCCTGCCGGGAAGAGCCGCTATGAACTACCACGGTATATGGTTACCCGGCATAACCGGAAAAAGCTTTTTGCAGCAATAACGGGTAAGCCGGTGTTGAAAAAACCTGTTGTAGCAGCCATGAGAAAGAAAAATGATGTTGATATTCGTCAAAAAGAGTTTTTTTCGCCTGAAACAGAAGCCGGGCGTGAAGAGAAAGTCTCCCTTCCTGTTAACCAGCCTGTCTTCTCTGAAACGCCGGTCCTGGTTCGGCATGTTTCTAACACAGACAGCTTAAAGAAACTGGTAAAGGCCGATCCCCTTGCAATACAGGACGGGATTGTTGACATATTCGAGTATAATGTCAAAAAAAATGCCGATGCTGCCCTGTATGCGGCAGCAGAAAGTATTGAAATAAAAACCGGCGGAGAAACAGTGGGGGCTGCATTTCAGGCTTTTAAGGAGCCGGTTCCCATTAGCTGGCCTCTAAAACATGAATCTGAAGGCGGTTTACAGGGGATTAGAGAATTTTATTTGCACACAACCAGGGATACGTATACTTATCTTTCCGGGCTTGGTTTATACATCAGGAAAAAACTGGATGCAAAAAAGCCGGATTTAAAGAAACTCTATAAAGAGTATATGACCACTCCCGACAATCCCTAGACAGGTATTATTATGGATAATAATTCATCTGTCCGTATTTGGTTTTCCTCATTTACCGGTCGTATTGGTAGAAGTCTATGGTTAATTATACCTTGACGGGGAACTCTACAGTAGTATAATTAAAAATATGAAAGAACGCAAAAGGATTGGGATCCTTATATTTATTATGTTAATTGCGGCACTGATTGTAGGGGGAGTCTCAATTGGCATCCTCTATGGAACTGCCATAAATGAGCAAAAGGAACGTCTTGTTGATACGGTAAAATTTCAGGCCCGTCTCATCGAAGCCGTGGCGCAGTTCAATGCTGAATTTACTCATAAAGATTTAAAAAAAGATTCGCAGGCTGCAACTATCAAACAGATTCTTGAAGCCCATAAAAACTATGAATTGACCCGAAGAACAATGGAAATAATGCTGGCTTTCCGGCAGCACAATGTCATCAATTTTTTACACCGGCATCGCTATGGATCTTCATCAGTGACCCCCACAAAGCTGGCGGAACCAATGCGCCTGGCATTAGAGGGTAAATCGGGTATCATCACCGGTGTTGATTATAAAGGAGCGACTGTGCTTGCGGCTTATGAACCTGTGCCGGAGCTTAGCATAGGAATCGTGGCCAAGGTTGACCTTGCCGAAGTTCGCAGACCTTTTGTAAGGGCCGGAATTCTCATTTTGATCTGCGCCTTTTTGATCATTTTAGCAGGAGCTGTAGTATTCAGAAAGTTAAGTGACCCGCTGGTAAGTAACCTTGAAGAGCAGGCTCATGAACTGGAAAAGAAAAATATTTCTCTTCTGGCTGAAATCAAGGAACGCAAACAGGCGGAAAATGATTTAGGGAGGAGCAGGGACGAGTTAGTCCTGTACCGGAATCATCTTGAAGACCTGGTAAAAGACCGCACAGCAGAATTGGAACGTGAGAGCAAAGAACGGCAGCGCCTGGAAGAAATAAAGGATGAACTCTATCTTAATCTTGTGGCGCTCTGGGGGCTTGCCCGGCTGCAGGACGAGTCGCTCATGACCCTTTCTGATTATATACTCAAAGAGATTTGCAGGATAACCGGGAGTAACTATGGTTTCTACGGTTTTTTGAATGAAGACGAAACCGTTATGCAATTATACTCATGGTCGGAAGAAGCCCTGGCGGATTGCGCTGTAAAAGATAAAGTCATTGAGTATCCAATAGAAAAAGCCGGTATTTGGGGGGATGCCGTCAGGAAAAGAAAAATTATTCTTATTAATGACTATAATGAAGATTTTGAAGGGAAAAAGGGAATTCCCGAAGGCCATGTGGCGCTTACCCGGGTTCTTGCTGTTCCCGTATTCGACAGGGGGAAAATCGCTGCTATTGGGGTTGTGGCGAATAAGGACCTGGAATATACTGAGGACGATATTAACCAATTAAAAACGTTTCTCAATAACGCTTTTATTATTACGGGGCGCAAAAAAATTGAAGAGGAAATGAAAGCCTCGCTTCTGGAAAAAGAGATCCTGTTAAAAGAGGTCCATCACCGGGTAAAAAATAATTTGCAGGTTATTTCCAGTATGCTTAACCTCCAGTCCAGGTATATTAGCGATACATCGGTTTTAAATATGTTAAAAGAGGCCGGGAGCAGAATACAATCCATGGCTCTTATTCATAAAAAGCTTTATGAGTCGGAAAAGCTTTCCGATATCCATTTCGGTGAATACGCGCAGGGAGTAATAAAGGAGCTTTTAAGAAGTTATGGTGCCATTGGAGAAATAACCGTAGATATAAAGGCTGAGGATAGTATGCTGGGAATAAATTCCGCGATTCCCTGCGCTCTTATAATGCATGAACTGGTAACAAACTCTATTAAATATGCTTTTCCGAAGAGTAAAAATAACAGAATAACGATTAGTTTTTGTACTCTTGAAACCGGGGAATTGGAATTGAAAATTTGCGATAATGGAGTGGGATTACCGGAAGAAATAAATCCGGAAGAGAAAAAAACGCTGGGATTAAGCATTGTTGCGATCTTAACGGAACAGTTAGATGGCCGTCTTGAAGTAGATCGAAAAAATGGTACCGCAGTTACAATCACATTCAAGGAGTAGGGATCATGTCGGCTGTGCGTATACTGATCGTTGAAGATGAAGGACTTTTCGCCCGGGATCTACAGCTTCTACTTGAGGAAAAGGGGTATACTGTTCCGGGTATTGTTAATTCCGGAAAAAAAGCCATTGAGCAGGCAGAGAAACTAGAGCCGGACCTGGTATTGATGGACATCAGGCTAAAAGGGAAAATGGATGGAATTGAAGCAGCTGAGTATATCCGCTTAAACTTTGATATTCCCGTAGTCTATCTTACGGCCTATACCAACAATACAATCATTGAGCGCGCCAAAATATCAGAGCCTTTTGGGTATATTGTGAAGCCTGTTCAAGAGAAGGAATTATATATTGCGATTGAAATGGCTCTCTACAAGCACAGGATGGAAAATGAGTTGAAAGAGGCTCACCGGGAATTAAAAAAACTCAATGACACAAAAGATATATTTTTTTCTATTATCGCCCACGACCTGAAGGGGCCATTAAGTACGTTTGTCAATGTTATTGAAACACTGTCGGAATCGGATGAATCGTTCCTTCAGGAGAATTTGCAAATGTTTCTCGGGGAAATGGGAAATTCAGCTAAGAATATTCATGCTTTACTGATAAACTTATTGGAATGGTCTTCTTTGCAGCGCGGTTTAGTGGAGTTTCATCCAAAAAAAACAGATCTATACGAAATTATATCAACAAGCATTTTTACGTTGTTTATGGAAAGCGCGAAACAGAAGAATGTTGAATTAATAAACTGTATTAACCCCGGCACTTCCTTTACTACCGATGACAATATGATCCGGACTATTCTGCGGAACCTGGTTTCCAACGCGCTTAAATTTACCGGGCAGGGAGGCCGGGTAAAAATCTCCGCTAAAGCCGGTAATGAGATTATGCGAATTATGGTTTCCGATACCGGTATTGGTATGGGCGAGAAAGAAAAAAACAAATTATTCCGGATCGATCAAAAAATAAAAAACAAGGGAACCGCAGGAGAAACAGGCTCCGGGTTGGGCCTGATTTTATGTAGAGAGCTTTTGGAAAAAATGGGCGGAACCATTGAGATGGAAAGCGAAGCTGGTAAAGGGAGCACTTTTACCGTTGCACTGCCCCTACACGGTGTTTATTTGGGGTCACACCTCTGTGGTGTTAACCCGGGATAAAATCTTTGGAAACCAGCCCGTAAAGACGTTGCACTGCAACGTCTCAAAACAGACCCCCTGTTTAAAAAGAGTTTCTTGAGAGTGCTGACCCTGTATAGCGGGGAAAAAATAGGTCAGAAACTGTGTTGATACCGGGGTCTATTTTGCGAAGATGCTCCGGCCAGGGTTTGGTTCTGAGAGACGTTGCAGTGCAACGCCTTTACTGGCTGGTTTCAGGC
>JAAENB010000167.1 GCA_024224995.1 bacterium
AACCAACTCCTCCGGCGGAAACCACTCCGGTGGCAGAGGAACAACCAACGCCTCCGGCGGAAACCGGAACGGTGTCAGAGGAACAACCAACCCCTCCGGCGAAAACCGGACCGGTGTCAGAGGAACAACCAACTCCTTCGGCGGAAATCGCTCCGGTGTCAGAGGAACAACCAACCCCTCCCGCAGAAACCGGCCGGGACCGGGTTTCGCCGAGAAGCCGGTAGGTCACTGAGCGGAGCCGAAGTGCCCTCACTTTTTAAACAAATAGAAAATTTCAGTTGATTTAATTATCAATAATAGCGTATATTAACAGAATTCACGGTAATTGGAGTATAGTTGATGATGCAATGGTCTCGCCTGAGAATCTCAGTATTGTTCGTCTTATTGATGATTTTTTTCAATATAGAAACCCCGGCAGCACCAAAAACAGCCTCCCTGCCCTATCCCCGGATGAACACCCTGGAAAAACGATTCTCTCTTGCGGGAAAATGGAAAATTAAACTTGGCGACAGCAAAGACTATTCCCGGCCCGATTTTGACGATTCAAACTGGGACAGCATATCAATGCCGGGCAGTATAATCAAATACTCAATAGAAAAAGAAAACTCTATAGAAGGAGTATTCTGGCTCAGAAAAAAGATACTTATCGGTAAAGACGTAAAAAAGAAGTCCATGGGGCTTATATTAGGAACCATCGGCAACGCGGATGAAACATATTTTAACGGTACAAAAATAGGCGGTATGGGGGAATTTCCTCCAAATGAGAACTCAATGTGGAACCATCCCCGGCATTACCTGGTGCCCAATAAAATGGTTAACCGGGAAGGAGAGAACTGTATTGCCATACGGATCCATTACTATCTCTATGGAGAAATGCAGGGAACACTGGCTCTTACCAACTTCAACGACTGGTCGAACCATCGAATTTCGAGCACTTTTCTTCGAATTACGTTAAATTACATTGTTATGGCAATGGGAGTCTCCCTGCTTATAATATTTATCATATTTTATTTCAGAAGACCACTGTCGGGAGAATACCTGTTCTTTTGTTTACAGTTCCTATGCGGTTTTTGGATAATATTCGAAGTATGCACCTACTGGAATACTTTCGGTAATACGCTAAACCGGTTTAAAGTCCTGGGAATAGCCTGGATAGCGGTAAATGTTACCCACCCCATTTTCCTGCACCGCATATACGGATTAACAAGAAAAAAGACAGAGATCGCGCTCTGGATCTTCCTGGCGGCAACAACGGCAACCGCCCCTTTTACAAGCACGGAACGGCTTCGCAGCGTGGGTACGGCAGTAATAATACTGGCACTTGGAATTGGCCTGTATAATATATCCTGTCATATTTCAGCTCTGTATAAAAAACGCCCATTCGCGAAATTATTCAGTTTTTTCGGCATCGCGGTAATCCTGGGAGCCATCCACGACGGATTCTTATATTATATACGATTTTCCTGGCATAATTTTGATTTCTTAGGGTATACTTTTCCCTACATACTCTTCCCGGTAGGAGCCGGTTTCCTCTATTTTGGAACAGCCCTGATACTGGTAAACCGGTTTATAACAATGACCGATGAGATAGATGACCTGAATATCAACCTTGAAAATAAAGTCATAAAAAGAACGGAAGAAGTTCTTCACGCGAAAGAAGAGATAGAGACCGCAATGGTGGAGCTTGAAACAATCAACGAACGCCTGGCAATTACCAACTGTGAGCTGGAAAAATCGGAAAAAAGACACGAATTGGATATGCGGATAGCAGCCAATGTACAATCATCACTTTTTCCAAAGAGCGCCCCAGCGTCAAATATGTACGATATCGCGCTGATGTTCAAACCAATGGCCTGTGTATCAGGGGATTTTTATGATTTTTACACCAGGGGGGAAAAGGACGATAAAAAACTTGAAGGAATAGGACTTTTTGACGTTTCAGGACATGGCATTTCATCAGGGCTTATCACCCTCATGGCAAAATCCATTATTTTCCGTGATTTTACCAATTATCCCGACAAAACCTTAAACGCCATAATAGATCAAATAAATACGGAACTGATACAAGAAATTGGCGAAGCAGACTCATATATAACAGGTCTTTTATTACGATTTAAGGACGATGCAGTGGAATATGTAAACAGCGGTCATCCCGACATATTATACCGGCCCGCAAAGGGCGGTACGATTCAAGCAATAACCGATGAAGACGGCCAGAGCATAGCCGGCCCCTTTCTCGGGGTCGATTTAATGAATAAACCGTTTCAATCAACAAGTTTCCGGTTTAACAAAGGAGATTACCTGCTCCTTTATTCCGATTGTCTTATCGAAGCTAAAAACTCAGCAGGAGAGTACTTTGAAGAGGATCGTCTCCGGGAACTATTCCGCGATGCTCCGGGGGAAACAGCCCGTGAAATTCTGGATCATATAATGAAAAAATTCTATGAATTTATTGATATAAAAAAACAAATAGATGACGATCTTACGGTAATTTTAGTAAAAAAATGTTAAGAAAAAGAGCTTTAAATACCAGGTCACGCGTCAAGAGCGTATCCCTGTGCCTTCTGCTGGTTTTCATTCCGGCAATAATTGAATCGGCACCACAACCGGACCCGGTACATATAGAATCAGTTAAAGAAAAAGTCTCCCTTGCGGGAAAATGGCACATTAACACCGGCGACAACCCGGAATATTCCACCCCCGGCTTTGACGATTCCGGGTGGGATTTAATTAAAATGCCCGGAAGCATAACAAAATATACCTTAGATAAAACAGACCGGATCGAAGGCATTCTCTGGCTCAGGAAAAAAGTTTTTATCGGCAAAGAACTTTCCCGGGCTCCGCTTGGTCTCATCCTGGGAACAATTGCCAATGCCGATGAGACTTTTTTTAACGGAGAAAAGATCGGCGGCATGGGCGGGTTTCCCCCGGAAGAAAAATCAATGTGGAATCATCCGCGGAATTACTTTATTCCCGAAGATATAATAAACTACGGCGCGGTGAATGTTATAGCGGTACGGATCCATTTTTATGCTTATGGAGAAATGAGAGGAACCCCGGCAATCACGAATGAGAAGGACTGGTCGAGCTATAAAACAACCAGTACCTTTCTCCTGGTAACCTCAAACTATCTCATCATGGCCATGGGAATAGCCATATTATTGTTTTTTTTAATTCTTTACATTAGAAGACCCAAATCGCACGAATATCTTTTTTATATACTGCAAATACTGGGCGGCTTTTTAGTCACTCTGGAATTATGCAATTACTGGGACACATTTGGCGGCAGCACGCTTACCAGGTTTAAAGTTCTTGGCTTTGCCTGGGGAGTACTCAATGTAGCCCATCCCATTTTTCTGCACAGGTTCTACCGCTTCACCAGGAAACGGACAGAAATAGCACTCTGGACCTATCTTTGTGTGATAACTTTTATTGCCGTTGTTTTTACCAACACTTCCATCATCCGGCTTCATGCCAGTTTATTCGCGGCGGGCTCCACAGCAATTGGCTGTTATAATGTATCCTGCTATTTCTCTGCCCTGTATAAAAAGCGGCCATTCGCGAAAATAATCAGTTTTTTTGGTATTATCGTTGTTTTAGGCGCGATCCACGACGGGATATCCTATTTTTCACGCTTTAGCGGAGTTGAATTTAATATCTTTGGATATACGTTCCAGTATATGATATTGGTTTATAGTGCCGCGTTTCTTTTTCTCGGAACAGCGCTTGTCCTGGTTAATATGTTTGTTAGAACAATGCAAACAGTAGACAGGCTCAATACCAAACTCGAAAAAAAGGTACTCAAAAGAACAAACGAACTTTCCCTGGCCAGGGATGAAATGAAAGAAGCTTTTAAAACACTTGAGGCAAAAAACCAGCACCTGGTAGAGACAAATCAGCAGCTGGAGAATTCCGAACGGATACATAAAATGGATATGGAAATGGCAAAAAATGTCCAGGAGTCCATATTTCCGGGGGCAGCCCCGGAATCGGGCCGGTACGACATCGCATTCGCATTTGAGCCAATTTCTTCGGTCTCAGGAGATTTTTATGATTTCTATAGAGACGATAATTCAATTAAAGGCTTAAGCCTTTTTGACGTGTCAGGACATGGGATATCATCGGGGCTTATTACTGTTATGGCCCGGTCCACAATTTACCGGAATTTCAAAGAAAACACTTATACAGACTTGAATGCCATTATGGACCGCATAAATACGGAGCTCACAAACGAGATAAGCGAAGTTGGTTTTTATATTACCGGCATATTATTACGCTTTAAAGAAGACTGGGTGGAATACGCCAACAGCGGACATCCGGACCTCCTGTGTCGATCGGGAGAAGACGGGAAAGTAACAAAGATCCTGGATAAACAGGGAAAGCGAATGGCAGGACCGCTCCTTGGAGTAAAGGGAATGAATATTCCTTTTAAGTCACTGGACTTTGAATTCGAACAGAACGATGTTCTTCTCCTCTATTCGGACTGCCTCATTGAGTCAATAAATCCAAACAACGACGAATTCGATGAAACGCATCTTATGGAACTGTTCAAGGAAGCGCCGGACGGAACAGCCCGGGAAATGCTTGATTATATCCTGGAAAGGTTTTACCGCTTTGTAGAAACAAAAGACCAGCTCAATGATGACCTGACTATTATACTGGTTAAAAAAATGGAGTAAGGCCGGACTATGGCTGGCCCTTACTCCATCATCTAAAAATTATTATTGATATTTTATCATATAGTTAACAGCAGCATTCTCGGGCCTTGTTTCTGTTGACGCGTTCCCCCCCTTACTGTTCGAGGTATCATTCGTAACAGACTGCAAAGTACCATCACCGTCCCAATCCCATGTATTATAACTCTCCCCACCACTTGCAGAATCAGTGTATGACCACTGATGATAATGATCCTGAAAAGCATCATACTGGTACGAGCCAATTCCATTGGTATTGCCGCCTGCATAACGGTTATAGCGGTCTTCAGGATCAACATTTTCAGCGTTATCGACACCTCTTAGAAATCGCCCCTGGAGATTGGGAAGATTAAAATGAGAACTATCAGCAAATCCCCAGGTGGTACTGATCACAGTAAAAAGAGCATTATACTCACCGGTTCTTTCTACCGAAGTCCCGTCACAGAGATGCCATCCCGGGGGAATACTGCTCCCGGCAAAGGGAACAATTGTGCCAATTGGAGAAGCAGTCGCGAGTAATTGACTGATATTTGCTTCATTAGCGCTTACCCTGCTTCCAAGGCTGGCTGCCGAATCCAGCTGGTCATCCGTCAATGCGGCTAATGTTTGATTCACGCTATTTAGCCGGGTTTGGAGCTCAGAAATTTTTGAGTACATATCGGAAAAACTGAACTCATCCGAATCATCCCCTGAAGAGGAAGAATTACTTTGAAGACCTGCTTCGCAACCGGTAAAAACAATTACAAAGACCAAAAACAATCCCAAAAAACGAAGATTAAATACTTTATTCACAAATACCCCCTATTAATTAATTTGTTACAATAATAGAGAATTGTATAATTTTTGTCAACAGGAAGGAATAGAAAGGGAATGAACGCTAGGTGAGGGGGAATGAACAACAGTTTTTTTAAAAAATCCGGGTATTATTCCTTCTCTGCCCTGCTTTGAAACATCTCGGCGAGATTATGGGCTATACGTTTTCTATGTTTCAACACATCTTCCTGGTTCTTGTCGGGCCGGTTTCTAAAGGTCCCCACAATGCCAACAAGAGCGGCAAACATAGTATGAGAATGAAAGCGGATATTGCCTTTCATATTCATCTTGACTAAAAGAGCGTCGAAAAACTCGAGAAGTGTTCGTTCCATAGTGCTTAATCTTTCAAAAACATCAGCATCAACAGTATCATCCAGGAAAAAACGCATCATCATTCTAAAATACTGGTCGTTCCTGGTAAAATAATCCATAAATTCAGTAATAACAATTTCGATAGCACCATCCGGAGCCTCATCAACAATATCATGCAGTTTCTGAAAAATATCTTTAGTACCACGAAGAAAGGCTTCCACAAAAAGAGACTGCTGATCGGGAAAATAGCGGTATATAGAAGCCGGAGAAATCCCCGCCTTTTTGGCAATGTCACGCATATTTACTTTATTAAAGGGTTTTGTCGCAAATTCTTCTTCCGCGGCATCAATAATTATATTTCTCCTGGCATCCTTTTCCTGTTCTCTCAGTTTTGAAAAAGTTTTTGGTTCAGTCATTTTCAATTTTCCCTTTAAAAATTTGTCATTAAGTGACTACACATCCATTCAGTTTTAATTAAACGAAAATTCATATAATTGTCAAGAAACAATTTAAAAACCCGGCAAAACCTATTCCCACTCAATTGTACTTGGGGGTTTGGAAGAGATATCATACACGACCCTGTTTATCCCCTTGACTTCATTAATAATCCTGTTCGATATCTTTCTCAAAATCCCCTCAGGTAAATAGGCCCAGTCCGCGGTCATGGCATCCACGGAAGTCACTCCCCTGATGGCGATAACATTCTCATAGGTTCTTTTGTCTCCCATGACACCAACAGAGCGAACAGGAAGATAAACAGCAAATATCTGCCATAGCTCGTCATAAAGACCGGCATCTTTGATCTCATTCACCAGGATATCGTCGGCTTCCTGGAGTATTTTTATGCGTTCAGCAGTGATATCACCAATAATTCGAATAGCCAATCCCGGTCCGGGAAAAGGCTGCCTGTTAACCAGTTCCGCGGAAATCCCCAGTTCCATGCCGAGTTCCCGAACTTCATCTTTAAAAAGCTCTTTTAAAGGCTCAATAACCTTGCCCGATTCTATCAACTGCAGCACCTCAGGAACCCTGTTATGATGACTCTTAATAGTATCGGAAGGCCCTTTGGTTGAAACCGATTCAATAACATCGGGATACAGGGTGCCCTGGGCAAGAAAATCAAAGCGGCCAATCTTCTTTGCTTCAGCCATAAAGACTTCAATAAATTCCCGGCCAATGATCATCCGCTTCTCTTCGGGATCTTCAATCCCTTCCAGCTTCTGTAAAAATTGCTCCGAAGCATCGGCGTAAATAAGGTTTAGTTTCATATGCTTTTGGAACCGTTCAAGAACCTTTTTCTCTTCATTTTTCCTGAGAACTCCATTGTTAACGAATACACAATAGAGCCGTTCTCCAATGGCCTTTTGCAAAAGAGCGGCAGTTACCGAAGAATCAACACCGCCCGAGAGCCCAAGAAGAACCGTTCCTTCTCCCACTTCTTTCCGGATCGCTTCAACTGAGGAGTTAATAAAGGATTCCATAGTCCAGGTTGCTTTAAGCCCGCAAATGTCAAAAACAAAATTCTTAAGTATGGTTTTACCGTTCGTAGTATGATGAACTTCGGGATGGAACTGGACTCCATAGATCCTGTCCTGAGCATTCTCTATAGCAGCAGTTTCAGCGTTCTCGGAAGCGGCAATAACTTCAAATCCCTCAGGAGGCGATACAATCTTGTCCCCGTGACTCATCCAGACCTGTTCTTTATCTTCCAGTCCTTTTAGCAGAACGGAATCCTTTTTGCCGGAAATGATAGCTCTTCCGTATTCCCGGGAATCGGCCCCTTGAATTTTCCCGTTAAAATGATTGGCAATAAGGCAGAGCCCATAACAGATACCAAGTACCGGAACACCCAGGTTAAAAATATCCCTGGTAATTTGCGGGGCGTCATTTTCATAAACTGAAGAAGGCCCGCCCGATAAAATTATTCCGGCGGGGTTTTCTTTTTTAATATCTTCAAACGGATAAAAATAGGGCACTATTTCCGCGTATACTTTCATCTCCCGTATGCGCCGGGCAATGAGCTGCGTATACTGTGATCCGAAATCAAGTATTATTATCCTGTCGCTGGGGATATCAATCTCATGTTTAATCATTTTTTTAATAATTCCTCGGTTTATTATTATATATTAAATTCCAGGACGTTGCACGCAACGTCTCCACGGGCTTCTTTCTTTTTACTGGCCCCTGGCCCCTTTCTTTACCGTTTACCGATAACCCGGCCCACAGGGCCACCGATTACCTTACTCCATTCCGGCAATATACTTTTTATACCCGAGATCCTTCAGGTTTTCGTTCTTTTTGGCAATCTTTACGGCCATATTCACCCGGTAGACTTTCAAACGGTCCGCGTATTTTTCATCAACTACGGACAATATATTTATCGCAAAAAGTGCCGCGTTTGCTCCTCCGGCTTTACCCGAAGGCATTGTGGCAACAGGGATACCGGAAGGCATTTGTAAAATTGAAAGTATGGAATCGAGTCCGCCGGAAATCTTCGTCTCAATGGGAACGCCAATTACCGGAAGCGTGGTATGAGACGCCACAACACCGGGCAGATGAGCCGCTCCTCCGGCTACGGCAATTATCGCCTTCATTCCTCTATCGCGAGCTGAAGACACCCACTCCTTAGTCTGCTCAGGAGTTCTATGAGCAGATGACACTATTATTTCGAAATCAACTTCAAACTCTTCAAGTATTTTAAAGCAATCCGCGACCTTTGGCAGATCAGAATCACTGCCTAAAATTATTCCAACCTGTGGCATAATAATTCTCCTTATATTTAGATAATAATGTGTATGTGGGAGAGGCTTTTTTTGTCAATATAATTTAGTGGAAAATTTTTTGACCTGGTTTTAAGCTTTAATTTTAGATTTTATATATTTTTTCATCTTATTGGTACGACGATGTATTCGCACTTTTAGAATGTACTTAATTACTATATTTTTAATGAAATTTACCGACTGCTTATTGCTAAAATAGTATTTCTCTTTCAATAATCCAATCTCTTTCTCTACCGTATCCTGACCGGAAAGAGATTTGTTTTCATTATACATCCTTGATCTGGCGATTATGGAATCTAAAGATAAAAATGTTTTGTTGTTAAAAATGGCACGCATCCAGTATTCATAGTCAAAAACGCAATAATATTCAAGAGAGAATTCACCCAGTTCGTCAAATACCTCTTTTTTCAAGAATACTGTTGGCTGACAAAGGGGGCAATGGTAAAACAAGCTGCTTTTTGAAGGTTTAAATGTTGGGTATAATAGAATGTCTTCCCCGGTTTCCGAGAACCACATTCCTTTACCATAGACAAAGTCGGTTTTTTCCCAATTTACTTCTAATATCCGGCTAAAAACAGTATTGTCATAATAAACATCATCACTATTTAAAAAGGCGAAAATATCGCCATTTGCCATTTTAAATCCCTTATTTATGGCGTCTGTTTGCCCGTTATCCTTTTCACTTACCCACTTATAAGCAATACCCAGACAATTAATAATACCGGATGAGTTGTCTGTATTTGTATAAAATTTTACATCATCAATTTCATCAAATTTATGCTCATTTTTCAACTTTTGTTCATATTTGTTAATGATTTCCACAGAATTATCATCAGATCCGCCATCTATTACAATATATTCAATATAGAAGTCCCCTTTTTGGGATAATACCGATTGTATTGTTTCTTCAATGAATTGACCCTGATTAAATGAAGGGGTTACAATGGAAAAAATAGGTTTTTTATTGATCATGATCTATAATTAATGAATTGTCCAGCTTTCTTGTTCCAAGGAGATGATAATTATCAAACTGTATTCAATTAATATTCTCTATGTTTTAAAATCAACTCTTTTTTTATGATCCCGGATGAGTTAAATTTTTAAAATTGCTTGATTTATTAACATCTAAAATTTCTATTACTAAAAAATATCCAGGATATGTGTAATGAAAGTTGAGAAAAGGCCGCTAAGGATTGCTATTGATGCAGTACAATTGAACCGGGGAAATATTACCGGAATAGGAAATGTTATAGTAAATTACCTGGTTGAACTGCAAAAAATTGATACTACTAATGAATATATTATATGCCCCTGTGGTGTTCTTAAACATGTAGAGATTAATAATCCCAAATGGCAAGTTTATAGTTCCGGAATAGCCCGTTTTTTTAATAAAATTCAGTTATCTTGTGAGAAAAAAAACTCTACATTTTCATCAAAATTGCAGAAAATAGCCCGTCTAATATCATATCTTACAGATGGCTTACTTCTTCCGTTTATTTTACGATATAAAAAAATTGATGTCTATATTGGAACCTCACCTTTTTATTATCCTTTATTCTTTTTGCCGGGTATTAAAAAAATCAGTTTTGTGTATGATATTGTGTGGAAGTTATACCCGGAGACCATGTCAGCCAAGAACAGGGCGATCATGAAACTTACAACACTCAGGAACATGAAGCGTTCGGATTTACTGGTGGCTATTTCAGAAAATACGAAAAAAGATATCAGGGACAATCTTGGCGTCACAACTCCTGTTGTTCCAATTCTTCTCGCATCGGATAAAGAAATATTCTACAAAGCCAAAAAGGCAGACTCTGAAAAAATTAAGAAAAAATATAATATAACAAAAAAATACCTGCTCACCGTATCGACACTGGAACCGAGAAAAAACATGATTTCCATCCTCCGGGCATTTTCACGCCTGGAAAACTATAAAGATTACCAGCTTGTGCTGGTAGGAAGACTGGGCTGGATTGGTAAAGAATTTTTTAGTGATATAGGAGTCATGGGCATAGAAGACAGTCTACTCATAACCGGTTATATTCCGGGAGAAGACCTTGCCCCGCTCTATACCGGAGCGGAAGCCTTTGTTTTTCCCTCTCTTTATGAAGGTTTTGGCCTCCCCGTACTTGAGGCCATGCAATGCGGATGCCCGGTTATAACTGCCCATAACTCATCGCTGCCGGAAGTAATAGGAGATGCCGGAATACTGGTAGACGCCCGGAATATTGACGATATAACAGCAGCGCTTAAAAAGGTTTTAACGAGTTCCGGGCTTATTAATACAATGAGAAAAAAGGGACTTAAACAGGCGGAAAAATTCTCATGGAAAAAGTCCGCGCAAGAACTGTTGCAGCATATAAATTCAGAAGGCGAAAAAAAATGAAAATAGCAATTAACGCTCGAGTATTAAACGAACGATACGGCGGTCCGGCTCGATACACCCTCAACCTTATTAAAGAATTATCACGTATAGATACAACAAATGAATATTTTATATTAATGTATGATAATTTTACATTTGATTTCGACCTGCCCAAAAATTTTAACATAATCGTATCCCGCTTTAAATCACGTATTCTTTTTGATTATCTCTATCTCCCGGTATTTACGCGCCGGAATAAAATTGACCTTTCAATCTATCCTAAAAACACATTTTCACCGTTAAACCGGGGGAAAAAAATTCCCATATTCAATGACATAGTATATTTTGAAAAACTGGGATTTCGAGAGTTTAAATTTTTTGACAATCTTCACCACACCATTATGATCCCTATTTCCGGAAAATTTTCATATATGAATCTTTCAATATCCGAGTTTACGGCAGCACGAATGGAAGAGCTGTTAGGCATCAAAAGAGAAAAAATAAAGATCATGGACCTGGCAGTAGAAGAAAAATTCAAAAAGATAGATGATAGAAGTCTTTTAGACCCTGTAATCAAAAAATATGACCTGAAACAGCCCTTTTTCTTTTACGCGGGGTCATTAAGCCCCAGAAAAAACATGATGAATATGCTGCGGGCCTTTGAAATGATAAAGGATAAAATGGATCATACCATCTATGTCACCGGCGGATATTCCTGGCGCGATGATGAAATTTTTACTTTTATCAATGAGCATGGTTTACAAAACAGGATCATAAAGTTAGGGTTTTTGGATGAGAATGAACTCGTAGCCCTGTATAATCTTGCCGATTGCTACCTGTATCCGTCACTCTATGAAGGATTTGGACTTCCAATCCTGGAGGCCCAGGCCTGCGGCTGCCCGGTCATCACCAGTACCGCGGCAAGCTGTCCGGAAGTAGCCGGAAAAGGCGCTCTCCTTGTTGACCCCAATAATATAGAAGAAATCGCTCAATCAATGCAAAAAATAGTGCGGGATAAAAAATTGAGAAACAGTACAATTAAAGCCGGGTTTCAAAACCTCGATAGATATTCCTGGGACAGAACAGCAAAAGAACTAATCAAATTTTTTGATGATTGCAGCAATAATCTCTACTAAACCAACCGATCACCCTACTTCTTATGCCAGTTCCAGGCTGTCTCTATAATAGTCTCAATATCGCCATATTCCGGTTTCCAGCCGAGAAGCTCCTTTGCCCTGGCAGCACCCGCAATAAGAACACCGGGATCACCTTCTCTTCTGTCTGTTTCCACGGTGGTGATCTTTTTACCGGTAATAGCCCGGGCCGCGTCAATTACCTCTTTTACGGAGTATCCATTCCCATTTCCCAGGTTAAACACCTGGCTGGAACCGCCGTTTAAAAGATATTCCAGGGCCAGGATATGGGCATTGGCAAGGTCTGTTACGTGTATGTAATCCCGTACACCAGTGCCGTCGGGAGTATTATAGTCTGTACCAAAAACCTCAATATTCTCTCTTTTACCAATAGCAGCGTCCAAAACCAGGGGAATAAGATGGGTTTCGGGATCATGTTTTTCTCCAATTTCTCCTTCCGGGTCTGCACCGGCAGCGTTAAAATACCTGAGAGAGGTGTATTTTAATCCGTAAGCCAGTGAAAAATCGGACAATATATTTTCAATCATTAACTTGCTCCGGCCGTAGGGATTTATGGGATTTTGGGGATGAGTTTCCGAAATAGGGATTTCCACGGGATTGCCAAAGGTGGCAGCTGTTGATGAAAATATAAAACAATCAACATTATATTCTCTCATAACACTTAAAAGATTAAGAGTATTAGCAACATTATTGTGATAATATTTGCCCGGATCATTAACTGATTCCCCAACATAGGTAAATGCGGCAAAATGCATAACCGCTTTAATAGGATATTTTTCAAAAACCAGGCGTAATTGTTCGGTATCTGCCAGGTCACCAAGAATAAAGTCCCCCCATTTAACAAAATCCCGGTATCCATATACAAGGCTATCATAAACAACCGTTTGATGCCTTTTGGAAAGTTCCTTATTCAAATGAGAGCCAATATACCCTGCCCCGCCAACGATTAAAACAGCACCCTTTTCTTTCATAATGTCTCCTTGTGAAAAATAACACAATGTAATATAATAAAATATTCATCAAGTTATTTATTTCCAAACAACTACCGGCCCGCGTAAATACTCAAAAATCGGGGGTACAGCGTGCAGTTTTGGCAGTACCTCTTCATCCGGCTCCGGAACTCGCTTTGCTCAAACAGTCCTCACCTTCTGAAGAGGTACTGCCAAAACTGCAAATAACGTTCCTCCTCCCGGGAATACTTATCTATTGCATCAGGGAATGAGACCACGGATGGCGATGCTCAGGCGCAAAACAGTCCCGCTTCCTTGAAAGACTAAAAAGAAGCGGGATTCGCCTGGGTGGAGGAAAGATCAGACTTCTTCCCGAGCGCACCAACTGAATTTTTCAGCCTCCCCCACCTGTTATACCGGGAACAGGCGCAGCTAACGCTGCGCCCGAAGAGAGGGGGTAAAGGGGGCTTCGCCCCCTTTACCCGCGGAAGCGCCGCGCTGCCCTGAGCGATACGCCAACAAATACAATAATTGTAATAAATAACTTGAATTTTCTTAATTACAATTAATTATGGTTATTTTGATAATAAAATAGCATCGGAAGAGATTCAGGAGGTTCATTTTGAAAATAGCAGTAATCGGAACAGGTTATGTTGGCCTGGTAACCGGAACATGTTTTGCCGAGATGGGAAACAATGTATGGTGTATCGATACGGATGAGAAAAAAATCGAGAATTTAAAAAACGGTATTATCCCCATCTATGAACCCGGCCTTGAAGAAATGGTTAAGACAAATTATTCGGAAGGAAGACTCCAATTTTCCACTGACATAGCCGATGGACTGAAAGATTCTCTTTTTGTATTTATTGCTGTTGGAACACCTCCCGGAGAAGATGGATCAGCCGATTTACAGTATGTATTAAAAGTAGCCAAGGACATTGGAAAGTATGCAGAAAAATACACGATTGTTGGAGATAAATCGACCGTTCCCGTAGGTACGGCAAACAAAGTCAGGAATGTTATCCGGGAAGAACTTGCGAAAAGAGATCGAAGCGATATTGAATTCGATGTTATATCAAATCCCGAATTCCTTAAAGAAGGGGATGCCATTGATGACTTTATGAGACCCGACAGAATAATAGTTGGTGTCGACAATGTAAGAACAGCGGAACTGGTAAAAGAATTATATGAGCCTTTTGTTAGAAACGGCCACCCAATTATCATTATGGATGTATTATCTTCGGAACTGACCAAGTATGCCGCCAATGCCATGCTGGCAACCAGGATAAGCTTTATGAATGAAATAGCGCTGCTGTGCGAAGCCACGGGAGCCGACATTGAAATGATCAGGAATGGAATAGGTTCCGACTCAAGGATCGGCATGCCGTTTTTAAACGCCGGTCTTGGCTATGGCGGATCATGTTTCCCAAAGGACGTAAAAGCAATAATAAAGACCTTTAAAGACCACAACATTCAGTCCAGCATACTCGATTCTGTTGACACGGTAAACCAGGCACAAAGAATGAAATTTGTCGATACCGTATTAGCCCATTATAAGGGTTCTGTGGAAGGGGTCACCTTCGCGGTCTGGGGATTATCATTCAAACCGCTCACTGATGACATGAGAGAAGCCCCATCAATTGACGTTATAAACGCGCTAAGAAAAAAAGGAGCTCAATTCAGAGTATATGACCCTGTAGCAATGGAAGAAGCCAGGTCAATCCTTGGCGACAAGAATATCAGTTATATCAGCGATGAGTACCAGGTACTTGAAGATGCAGATGCTCTGCTTATTGTAACGGAATGGCGGCAGTTCCGCAGACCGGACTTTGCTAAAATAAAATCACAAATGAAAAACAGCATTATTTTCGACGGCAGGAATCAATATCATCCTTCCAGGATGCAGGAACTGGGATTTGTCTATTATTCCGTAGGCAGGCCAATACTGAAATAAATCAAAATAAATCCCGGGGTTTAAAAAATTTTCTCCGGGTTAAGAATCAAATTGGGATCAAAAGCGTGCTTTATTCTTTTAAGAAGCTCAATCTCATCATCGCTCAGGGCCACGGAAAGATAGTCTTTCCGGGTAAACCCTATTCCGTGTTCACCGGTAATTGTTCCTCCCAGAGAGAGGGCTCGCTTATAAATCTCCCGTTTAAGTTCCGGTATGATTCTTTGCCAGTCCTCATATACCATTTCCCCTTTAAGGACATCAATATGGACATTCCCGTCACCGGCATGTCCAAACATTACGGACCGCAAATTTTTCGATTTAAGATATTGTTTGAGTTCTTTTAAAAACTGCGGAATTTTCGATCTTGGAACAACGCAATCTTCCGCGAGAAAAACAGGACTCTCCTGGTGAATAGATTCACGAATCCCTCTTCGGGCTTTCCAGAGCCCTTCTCTTTGTAACGCGGATTCGGCAACAATAATTTTTTCGGTATCAACAGGAATAATCTCCGAAAGTTTTTCCATTTCGGCATAAACATACTCATCTGAATTTCCTTCAACCTGGATCAAAAGATGGGCGCGGGCTTCGGGAAAGGGAATATTGCCGCCCTGGTGTTTCGCCACAAGTTTGATGGCATCCTCTTCCATAAATTCAATTGTAGACGGAACGATTCTACTGCTCAGAACCAGGAAAACCGTATCAATAGCTGCTTCAAGAGAGTCAAAGGGGATTAAGAGATCTTTTGTTATTGCCGGAGCCGGAACAAGCCGTAGATATATCTTTGTTATAACAGCCAGAGTCCCTTCCGAACCAACAAGCATTCCAATAAGATTATACCCGGTAGCGTTTTTTACGATTTTCCCCCCGGTATGAATGATACTGCCGTTTGGAAGAACAAATTCAAGACCCAGAATATAGTCCCTGGTTGTTCCGTATTTTACCGCTTTTGGACCACCGGCCCCTTCTGCCACATTACCGCCAATAGAACAAATATCGAGACTTGCCGGGTCAGGGGGATACATGAGCCCCTCGTCAAGAGCTGCTTTTTGAATATCCCCGGTTATGGCTCCGGGTTCAACAACAGCTACCATGTTTTCTTTATCGATCTCAATGATCCGGTTCATTTTTTCAAGAGACAGGACAACGCCATGGCAGACCGGTACCGCTCCCCCGGTTACTCCGGAACCGGCTCCCCGGGGTGTTACGGGGATATTGCTCTCATTGCATATACTGAGCACAGCGCTCACATCATCGGCAGTTTCCGCTCTAACAAGAATTTCAGGGAAGGATTCAAGGTCTGAGGTTTCGTCGCGAGAATATGGTTCCAGAATATCCCGGTCCAGGATTACTTTTTCCGGCCCCAGGGCCTCTGAAAGTTTTTTTATTTCACCTGGTAACGCTTTGATACCACTCATATGTCTTTACAATTCCGTCTCTCAGTTCAACCGAAGCGCTCCACCCTAATTCGTTCAAACGGCTTACATCCTGTAATTTCCGGGGTGTGCCATCGGGTTTTGCACTGTCATAGTCAATTTTGCCCTGGAAACCAACAATATCTTTAATCATTTCCGCAAGTTCACCAATCGTTAAATCAATCCCGGTTCCGATATTAATAAATTCGCCTATTTGTTCATAATCATATTTTTCCATAAGAAAAACACAGGCTTTGGCAAGGTCTTCTTTGAAAAGAAATTCTCTATACGGACTTCCGGTCCCCCAGATCGTAACACAGTCATCAGCAACAAGAAATGACCGCAAGTGATCTCTCAACTCAGCATCTGTTTTATCCGTATATTCTACTGTTTTTCCCCAGTGATTAAGATCCTTTTTAATCCCCTTGAAATCATTTTCCCGCAGCAGCTTCCCGAGATGAAACTTCCGCAGCAAAGCCGGCAGTACATGAGAATTCTCCAGGTTAAAATTGTCGTTCACACCATATAAATTAGTAGGCATAACGGAAATAAAGTTTGTGCCGTATTGTTCGTTATAGTACCGGCAAAGCTTTATTGCCGATATTTTTGCTATGGCATAGGGTTCATTTGTTGGCTCAAGCTCACCCGTAAGAAGAGAGTCTTCCTTCATTGGCTGAGGAGCAAACTTGGGATAGATACAGGAAGAGCCCAGGTTTAACAGCTTCTTCACTTTATATGTATATGCAGAATGTATAACATTAGCAGCAATCATAATATTTTCATAAATAAACTGTGCCTTATAGGTATCATTAGCAAGAATACCGCCCACTTTAGCAGCTGCAAGAAAAACATATTCCGGTTTCTCCTGTTCAAAAAACGTTTCTACATCCTTCTGCCGGAGCAAATTAAGTTCTGAAAATTGCCGGGTAACAATATTAGTATACCCCTCTTTTTTCAGGGCCTGAAACAACGCAGACCCCACCAGGCCATCATGTCCGGCAAGATATATTTTCGAATTTTTCTCCACCAATATTCCCCTATTCATGAAAATGCATGACTTTATAACCTTCATCTTTAAGAAGAAAATCTTTTTCCGCTTCCATTAGATCGGTTCCCACCATATCCCGAACCAAATCCTTAAGGCTATGCTTCGGTTCCCAGCCCAATTTTTCTTTGGCTTTGGTAGGATCTCCCAGGAGAAGCTCCACCTCCGTAGGCCTGAAATACCGTGGATCGACTTCAACAACAACTTCGCCCGTATCCTTACGGATACCTTTTTCCTCAACATCTTTCCCCTGCCATTCAATCTCAATACCTGCTTCATTAAAAGCCAGATCCACGAATTCTCTTACCGTATGAGTTTCGCCGCTGGCAAGGACAAAATCATCGGGTTCATCCTGCTGCAGCATTAACCACATTCCTTCCACATAGTCTTTGGCGTGTCCCCAGTCCCGTTTTGAATTAAGATTCCCCAGGTAAAGTTTTTTCTGAAGATTGAGCTTTATTCTCGCTACAGACCGGGTTATTTTCCGTGTCACAAAAGTCTCTCCCCGCAGCGGGCTCTCATGATTAAATAAAATACCATTACAGGCATACATATCATACGCTTCGCGATAGTTCACCGTTATCCAATACGCGTACAATTTTGCTGCCGCATAAGGACTTCTTGGGTAAAAAGGAGTCGTTTCCTTCTGGGGTATTTCCTGAACCTTCCCGTATAACTCAGAAGTTGATGCCTGGTAAAAACGGGTTTTTTGGGTTCTATTGAGTATCCTGATGGCTTCAAGGAGACGCAGGGTTCCTATGGCGTCGGAATCTGCCGTATATTCCGGGGCTTCGAATGAAACCTGAACATGGGATTGGGCTGCCAGGTTATATATTTCATCGGGCTGAACGGTTTGAATAATACGGATGAGGTTCGTAGAATCGGTCATATCACCATAATGGAGAAAAAAACTCACATCCTTTTCATGAGGATCCTGGTAAAGGTGATCAATTCTATGCGTGTTAAACAAAGAACTTCTTCGTTTAATCCCATGAACTTCGTACCCTTTATCTAATAATAATTCTGACAGATATGCTCCATCCTGCCCTGTTACACCTGTTATTAGTGCTTTTTTCTTCATTACTTTCCTTCCTTCAAAAAATTCATACGTTTAATATGATGAAAACAAACCGGGGAGAGGGGCTCACCATATTTATCAAATTATGCTTTCCAATAAAATAGAATGTCTTTCAAGCTTTCCTCTATGGGAATTTTATAATCCCATTGAGTAGAACTTACAATTTTTTCATTACTCCCAACAATAATCTTATTATCATTGGGCCGGATAAAATCGGGATTAAGCTCAATATTTATCTTAATTTTTACGATTTTAGACAAGATCTCAACAATCTCTTTTAAAGAATGTCCTTTACCACTGCATATATTATAAACCTCACCCTTTTTTCCTTTTTGAAAAAGGGTATAATACGCAGCAACCACATCCCGTACATCAAGAAAATCCCTGACAATGGAAGTATCACCGGCAATTAATGTCCCTTCACTTTCTCCATTTTCCTTCATTTCCATAATTTGCTTTGCGAAAGAGGCAATTACAAAAATTTCTTTTTGTCCCGGGCCAATATGATTAAAAGACCGTGTCATGATGATATCCAGGTCATAACCATTAACATAAACCCATGAAAGCAACTCCTGTGATACCCTTGCTACGGCATAAGGGCTAACCGGGTCAAGGATCATGTCCTCTTTGAGCGGTAAATGCTCCTCATTTACATTGCCGTACTCTTCGGAAGAGCCAATAGAGAGAATACGGCACCGTAGATTGATTTCCCGTACGGCTTCCAGAAGATTTAAAAAAATATTCGTATTATTACGAAAACTGAGAACCGGGTTTTTCCAGCTAAAGGCTACACTGCTGTATGATGCCAGGTGGAGTATATAATCCGGCTGGTACTGATAGATGATATTTTCTACCTCATCTTTATTGAGAAGGTCAAGTTTCTCAAAAGAACAGCTAATATTGCTAAATTTATCCAATACAAAATTTGGTTCAGCAATGTCGATCCCTAATACCGATGAAGATTCTCCGATGTTCTCCAGGTATTCCAGAAAATTATACCCTACGAAGCCGGAAAATCCTGTTATTAAATATTTTTTCATAGTATATTTTTTATATAAACTTTTCTACAATTGTTTTGATTTAGCTCTATTTAGTGAGCCAAAAAATCGAATTCCAAACTATACTTCATTCATTTGGAAGTCAATTTATTTATGCTTTTTAGTGATTATTCCCCGCGTTGAAGCGTTATATATTCTACATCTCACTTCTTTTTTGCTATAAAAATCATTTCATTGGTTGGAATCAAAATAGAAAATTCCGGGGTTTTTTTCTTTATAATTTTGGAAAATGATTTGAAGATATTAATCTTTGCAAATTCATATAAACGATGAAATAAATCATGTAAAAAATAATTTACAAAATAATTTTTCCTCAATATTTTTTCAAATCCATGTTTATCTAATAATAATGAAAGATTACCATGACTAAAATAAAAGAGGTGTTCCGGCGGTTTTAATGAGTACAATGGCAGTAGACCATTAGTATCAATTGTTGTTATTACAAGCAATCCTCCTTTTTTTAAAATTCTATGAATATTCTCCAGCATCACCTTTGGTGATGTTAAATGTTCAATTGTTCCAATTAACAAAATGACATCAAAAAATTCTTCTTCAAAAACATTTTCATCAATATCACATTGTAGTACATTTAATCCTAATATATTTTTCGCATAATTAAAAGAATATGAACTTAATTCTGTACCATATACTTTACATTTGCAATCTTTTCTGACTTCATCAAGAAAAAAACCATGAGCGCATCCTATATCTAAAAGTTTTTTATCTTCAGAATCTAAATACTTTTTTATATGTTTTAATATATTTTTAGCATTTTTCCTATGTATTTTTTCATCTTTTAAATAATCTTGATAGCCAATTTTTGTTGAACTATTATAATATTTTTCATCGTAAAAAGATTTAATAAATTCCGGATCTAACTCATTTGCGACCCATTTCAAATTACAATCATTACATTTTAAAATATCATAACCTTCAACAATTTCATATTGAATGATATTACTTGAATTACACGTATAACATAATTTTAGATCTTCCATAGTTAGCTAATTCCCCTTCCCACTACTTGTCAAGTGAAATGATGTTTTATTATAATCAAAATCTTTGTTTTTATTAATTAAAAAAAATGCGCCTTTTGATTTTGGAGTAAAATCAATCAACTTGATGTTATCCTTTACATTAAAATCATTTGAAAAATGGAGAAATAAAAAGTAATAATTACAAAAAGCATTGAACCCGGATACATCAATGAAGATAGAATTTTCTGAAAAAAATGCTTTTGTTACCGCCTCACCATTCAAAGATAAAACAATTTTATCTCTAATATTCGAAAAATTGTTTAACGATTTAAATTTAATCCTTAAAAATTTTGTTTTTTTTGTATGATGAAGAATTGCTTCTATTGTTGTGTTATGATCAACAATCTTCTTTTCGCTAAACACTTGCTCAGTCTGATAGATGTTTTTTCCCTTTTCAAAATCAATTTCATCATGGTAATTTAATAATTCCATTTTAGTGCCGGAATAATAAAAAAATACAGCTCTTTTATTATCAACAGTTATCTCTTTCGATTCATTTAGATGGTCATAAGATGCTAATGGCCCTTTAAAAATAATTTTGTTATCCCTGGTTGATAAAATAGTATCGCCAGAATTGATTAATTTTTTAAAATTCACCCATTGTAATAGAGCTCCATTGAAATCAGTTATCTGGTAATATTTAAGACCATGCGGTTTAAATAAATTTTTTACAATTACCGCATCAACCGTATCTATATCAATATTTTTTTGAATATTTTTTTTTACAGTTTGAATTGGGAGTATTCTTTTGGATGACTCTTGAGCGTAATTATAGTGATAATTAATTGATGTTACTACGATAACCGGCAATACAACAAATAGCATGATATATTTAACATTTTTTTTAAACTTTGCTGGAAATATATTATGAAAATTAAGCAAAAGAATTGTAAAAGCAATTGAGAACCCGGCACTCATCAGGTAAATATGGTGATGCATAACACTGCTTAACCGAGATCCCCACGCAGAAATGGTAAACAAAGAAACCGAAGACAAATACCAGACAATACCAAAAAGAAATACATAAACAACGTTCTTCCGGTCAAATTTAGTACTATCCGGATTTTCCACAGGTTCAAATTTCGTGAGATATATAAAAATTGAAAAATAATACAAAACCGCCGAACAGATAAGCATAACAGGTTGTGTTAGCGCTTTGAAATTAAAGAAACCCACTAATTGCGCTTTTGTATAATAAGCAAACCGAATTACAATATCCAAAAAACTTACAACAACAGTAGCTCCCACATATGCAGAGTCTCTACGAGAAAGGAAAAAATAAAAAATCAATAAAGAAACAGCGTATGGCATAAGAATTAAATAATCCCTGTAATCCTGAAGTATTGATTTTGATTTATATATCTTATTAAAGATAATAAAAGTAAAAAGTATTAACATAAATAATGGGAAGGCCGTTTCATATGAAAATACAATTGCTAAATATGATAGATAAGACAGGCAAAAAAATATATATTTTTTTTTGGTAATTGACTCTATAGCAAAGATTAAAAAAATAATTGATAAAATAATTAATAAGGTAACCAGCCCCGATCCGGCAATCATTGCAGCCGGACTCTCTATCATCCGAAATCGACTAAAAATTGAGAAGAACAGAGTCATCATAAAAGCAGTAAAATCATCAACTTTAAATTTTCTAATTAGAAAGAATAATAATATTACAACAGCAAGGTGAAGACCAAAATTGTAAATAAAAGATAATTCCTCCGGCAATATATGAGTAAAAAAACTGAATAAAACTAATCGAAAAGGCTGAAATCTCGCTTGTATTGTATCCAGCCAATTAATAACCCCCATGGCGCTATCCCAAAAAGAACCGGCTCCACCACTTGCTATTGTAAGATAATCATCCTGCAAATACCAGACATTTCCAAAATAATCCTTATAACATAATATTGTGAAAACAACTAAAAGGAGTAATCCCGTCATTGTTTTCATTCTATTCCTATTCATAGTTTATTCCACTGTTTCCTGGTTCTCTAAATTTTTATTATTTATACCAAACAACTCTTTAAAAGAAATATTAACAATTGGCATAAATATTAATCCAAGCAAAATATTTATTCCAATACCACTAAAATAAAATAATATTGAAAAAATTAGAGCACTGTCTTTAGAAATCCCAAATATTGCTAACGAAAGAATAACACCATATTGAAAATTTCCAATAAATCCGGGCGCGGAAGGTATGAAGATTGCAATTTGAGTAATTGTCAGAACAGAGAAAGCAGCCATCAATGACAAATTATAATTATAGCTCATAAATAACAGGTAGATACTCACCCCCGACAAGAACCAGATTACAACAGATAATACAGTAGTAATCATTAATTGTTTAGCATTTTTTATTATATGAAATCCTTCGATAAAATTATCAACAATCCTTATTACCGTATCCCGAATAGAATTCGGAAACAAATTTAATAATGGATTTAATAATTTCATAACAAATTCAGCTTTAAAATACAAAACAATCATAAAAGTAATTAGAAAAATTAATAGTACTAAAATGGCATACCCCGAATTAATTATCCAGTTCGGAAATATAGTTGGTGCTGAAAGGATCACACATCCCAGGATTAATAACAGTATTAATAAATCAAAAACTCTTTCCACAAAAACGACAGCCAGTCCGGAGCTTAAAGGAATACCACTCTCTTGTTTAATTAAATACGGTCGAACTAACTCGCCTATTCGCATTGGTATTATCGTTAAAGCCATCCAACCAACACAATTCATAGGATAAAGTTTTTTTTGCGGAATTTTTTTTATAGGAGAAAGAACAATCCCCCATCGTAATGATCTCAGGTAAGGCACAAATAAGATGATCAAAACAGCTAAGAATAAATAAGTAAGCTCTATATTCTTTAAATTTTTAGACAAATCAGCAAAAGAAACTCCCCGTAAGGAAAAATACAAAAATATAATGCTGATAATTATTCCAACTATTAACTTTTTCAAAAGATATTTCTCCCTTAGATATTATGAAATAAAAAAACGGGGCAACAATCAAAAAGAAAATTTTTACAACCGAACTTTTATAGATTCAAAAAATCAATTCAGCTCCAATATAAGTATCTGCTGAGATTTAGCATTATATTGATTGGATTTTTTTTCAAAGTATTGAGCCTGCAAAACTTCCTCTTCAAATAGAAACGGCGGATATGCTGAATAATAAGGAATATATTTATATATTTTATAACTGATCTTATATTGTGATAATACATCAGTTATATTTTTCAAATATAAATCCGTCGTAAACTTGTTATGAAGAATAGAGATCCTGGCGCTATTTAATCCTCTGGGACCAATAACTAAAAAAAATTTTTCATTATTATTCTCATTTTCATTTAAGATCTTTTTAATATCCTTCAAATGAATCAATTTTAATAATTTTTGCCCTGACCACTCATATATAGACATGCCATGGGGATCATCATGCAATAAATAATAACTATTTTTATTATCAATATTATGTTTACTTAAAAATTCAGGAAAAGCTTTTCGAACTATAATGGTTTCTTTAAATTGTGATATTTGCAGAAAAACCGAAGCACAAAAAGCAATAGTTAATAAAATAGTTAATGAATTTCTAAGTAATGCTAAATTTATATTTTTAACAATTAAATACAACGATGAAGGAACAATTATGATTACGATAGGGAGAAACTGGTATAATGTATGCCCAAGTTTTGTGAATGGCAAAAATGTCATAATAATGGTTGATACGCATATGATTGAAATACTTGTAGTGATTACAATTACTTCATCACTAATATTCTTTCCGGATATTTTATTCTTACAAGTGGTAAATAATAAAATTGCGCTAGAGAGATATAATAATATGGAAATTACAGGATTATAGTAAAACAATATATAAAAAAATACAAAATACGGGGGTAAAGGAACATAACCAAATTTAGCATAAGCAATTGTATAATGATCAGTAAAAATATTCTTTTTATAATGACTCAACAACGGTATTAATGATGATTCTCCAAAAATAAAAAATACTAATAAAAAACCAATTGCCATTAGAATAATATACCTTTTGCTTTTTAATAGTATCAAAAAATACAATCCAATAAAAAATAACAGCATAGGTGAAGAAGGTGTAGACCAAAAAAGCACCCCCACCAAAACACCTGCCAACAACATGAACAATCCATTGTTTTTCTGATCTGAGTGCTTCAGATATCTATACGTAATTAAATATATAATAGATAAAAATATAAAATTACAATAAACCGTATAAGAATGCATGAAATAATAATTTGCGGTCCATGAAGAAATAATAAAAAGAATCATCGAAACTATTGATATATATTTATTCCGTGTAATCAAATGAGCTATTTTGCCAATGAAAAAGACAGAAATTGAACTTGCCACCAGCGTACTCATAAGGAGCTGATTCAAATTACTAAAACCAAAAAGCTTCCAAAAAGCTGAAAACATTTTAAGCACAATAACTAATACCGGATACCGTGTGTGCAAAAGCCCATGCCAGTCTGTTGCGGCTACTATTTTTATATGATGGTACTTATCATCAGATGGAAAAATTGAATATGGTGCTGCAAGAAAATACCATAGCAACAGGTTAAACAGAGCGAAAGCAATTGCCGCATAGGTGATTGGGGATATTGTTGATGCAATTTTTTTTATTTTAATAACAATTCTTGATATAACACTTTCATCACTCGTATGAAAGATAATATTCTTTTGCAGATAAAAATTTATTGGCATTAAAAATATGAGGGATAGCATTTTACTTGAAAACGTTGTATGCTTCAAAAAAACTATCATTCCGTAAAGAAATGTCGTTTCAATTAAATAATATAAAAATGCCACCAAGACAAAAGCAACTACCTGGGAATAGATCTTTTTTGTTGATTTAAAAGTATAATTTCTCTGAATGATAAATCCAACAATGATTGAAACAAGTATTGCAATCCCATTGGAAATTTCTATTGATGATTTTAAAGAGTCTGCTAATACATGAAATAATATATTAAAAATTGTGAAATTAATTGAGGCTGTTATAACTCCTGAAACATTATGTTTCACCAACTGCCGAACAGATTCTTCTTCAATATTAAGCTCAAATAACCTTACAAAAAAAAATATAAATTTATAAAACTTATCAATATATGTCATTATTTTAGGATCCTTTTTATTCTTTTGGCTTTTTGATATTTAATATGAATAGATTACAACACTTGTATAGAATTATTAACAGACTATACATATTATTAGTGAAACTTTATAAAAAAAACCTGACTGGATAGAGTCTTATATAAATATTAGAGAAAGAACAAAGTTACAGCAAATGATAGTGCATTTTAACCAAATTTTAATCAATCTTAAGCCAAAATCGATTAAAACAATAAAAAATCAAGCACTTTTCAAAAAGTTTCATCACATTAACAATTTTCTTGACACAAGCCTTATTCTAACAGTTTCATGTACTTTTTATATAATTATTCTCAAATTAAGAATTTAATAATTCAGGATGTCAATTAATGAAACAACAAAGAGCAATAGTAACAGGCGGATGCGGCTTTATCGGCTCACATTTAACAGATCTTCTCCTAAAAAAAGACTTCGAAGTCACTGTAATAGACAACATGACAACAGGACGGCGAATAAATCTCGACCATCAAAAAGATAATAAAAATTTAAAAATCATGGAAACAGATATCAGGGATTATGAGTCTCTTGATCCCTTATTTAAAGATATTGATTATGTTTTTCATCTCGCGGCACTGGCCGATATTGTTCCTTCAATTGAAAACCCGGTATCATATCATCAATCCAATACCGACGGCACGGTCAATGTTCTAATGGCAGCCCGGAAATATAACATAAAACGTTTTGTTTACGCGGCATCTTCATCCTGTTATGGAATACCGGATAATTACCCAACAAAGGAAACAGATGAGATGCGGCCGCAGTATCCATACGCGCTTACCAAATATATTGGAGAGCAATATGCAATGCACTGGGGGCAGGTTTACAAACTCCCGGTTATTTCATTAAGGCTCTTTAATGTATACGGACCACGGTCCAGAACATCGGGTACCTATGGCGCGGTATTTGGCGTCTTTTTAAAGCAAAAACTTGCCAATAAACCATTTACCATTGTAGGCGACGGAACACAAACAAGAGACTTCACCTTCGTAACTGATGTTGCAAACGCATTTTACACAGCAGCTTCATCTGATGTATCGCAAGAGATTATGAATGTTGGAAGCAATGGCACGTATAGTGTCAATTTATTAGCGGATCTATTGGGCGGAGAGAAAGTGTATATACCAAAACGGCCGGGAGAGCCGGACTGTACCCATGCTGATGTTTCCAAAATAAAAAAATTAATAAACTGGGAGGCATCGGTATCATTTGAACAGGGCGCGCGGCATGTTCTGGACAATATTGATTACTGGAAAGACGCGCCGTTGTGGGATCCGAATTCAATAGCCAAAGCCACAGAGACCTGGTTTAAATATCTCTCATAAAATGAATAAAGCAATTTTTTTTGACAAAGACGGTGTTATAAATATCGACAGGGGTGTTGAGCAAAACCTGAATTCTCTCGAATTATTTCCGGAATCAGGCAGCACTATTGCTTATTTAAAAAATATTGGGTATGAAATTTTTGTTATCACAAACCAGCCTGTTGTAGCAAGGGGAATGATCACTGAGGACGAATTAATAAAAAAATTTGATTTATTGGAAAAAATGCTGCTTGAACAGAACAAAGACGCGAAGATAAAAAAAATTTATTATTGTCCTCATCACCCAAACGCAAACCTCAAAGAGTACAGAGCCAATTGTGATTGCAGAAAACCCAAACCGGGAATGATCCTCACAGCTTCCCGCGCCTATGATATAGATCTCAGCAAAAGCTATATGATTGGAGACAGAATGTCGGATATAATTGCCGGTCATCTGGCGGGCTGCAAAACAGTTCATTGTTTAACAGGAATGCATACCGAAAAAATGATTGAGAGCAATCTCCAAATTGATAAAAAAATCGAGCCTCACTATACGATTGAAGATATATCAGGTTTAATGGATATAATAAAATGAATACAGCAATGATCCTTTGTGCAGGTTTTGGCACACGAATGAAGGACTATACAAAAGAGACTCCAAAGGTTATGCTTCCAATTGACGGAAAGCCGATCCTTGAATATACAATCAATCACCTGGCAAAACTGGGTATCAATAATATTATTATCAATCTGCATTATTTTCCGGATCAAATAACATCATATTTTTCAGACGGCAAAAAATTTGGAGTAAATATAACATATAGTTACGAAGAAGAACCGCTTGGAACAGCAGGAGCCATAAAAAAGGTTGAAAAGTCCCTGACGGGGGAAGACGATTTTTTATTGCTGTATGGAGATATTGTCTGTAATCAGGATTACTATAAATTGTATGAGTTTCACCGGACAAATCCGGGAGCAATTGCCACTATTATTCTTCATGAAAGGAATAAATCGAACAGCATAGTGGAAATGGATATAAACAATAAAATAACACGTTTTATTGAAAGGCCGGATTATGAAGTTACCGACAAGAAGCAGAATTGGGTAAATTCCGGTTTATACTGCCTTAACAGGAAAATTCTGGACATTATTCCCGAAAACCGGTTTTATGACTTCCCACGGAATATTTTTACGAAAATTTACTCTGAAGGATCTTTATTTGGATATCCTCTGAATGGTTACCGATGCGCGATTGACTCTCCTGAACGATATTCAAAAGTGCAGAATGATTTTAGCAAAGAACAAATTTTCCCAATTTAATAAAATAAGGTATATATAATACAATGGAAAAAGAAATACAAAAAAAAATATTACTGATGGACGATCTCCTTGAAGTAACGAATAAATTAAAAGAAGAAAAAAAAGTAATAGTCCAGAGTCATGGAGTATTTGATTTAATTCACCCCGGAATAATAAAACACCTCAATTCAGCAAAATCCCAGGGTGATATTCTTGTGGTTACGATTATTAAGGATCAGCATGTAAGAAGGGGCCCGGGAAGACCTGTTTTTCCCGAGAAAATGAGAGCTGAAAATGTCGCGTCTCTCGCCTATGTTGATTATGTATGTATTGTTGATGATGACAATCCGTTTAAGTGCATAAAAACAATTCAACCGGATATATTCGCCAAAGGCCAGGATCACATTGAGCGCAACCAGGAACTTCACGTAAAGATTTTTGAACAGGAAAGGGATCTATATTTCGGAAAGAGTGAAATATTTGAAACCGGCGGGTTTACCTTTAGCGGCACTGAAATAATCAATAAATTTTTAAACCTTTTTCCGCCGGAAACCAAATCATTCCTGGATAAATTTTCAGCAAAGTATGATATCGACGATATCAATGAAAACCTGAACAAGCTTAAGGATTTGAAAATTTTATTAATTGGTGATGGAATTATTGATGAATATCACTATTGCGATTCAATGAGCAAATCGGCCAAAACGCCTATCGTTGTTCACAAATATAATTCACATGAAGTATTCGCGGGCGGCGCGTTTGCAATAGCAAATCATGTTTCTGAAATATGCAATAACGTTCACCTGGTTTCTTTACTGGGAAGCGAAGATTCAAGAGAAGGATTTGTTACGGGGGCATTAAACCCAAAGGTCAAATCAAAGTTTTTCTACCGGCATGACGGGCCAACAGTAATAAAGAAAAGGTATATCAACCAATATCTCAATCAAAAGCTTTTTGAAGTAAATTATCTAAACAATAGCTACATCGATGAATCTATTGAAAATGAAATAATCAGTTATTTAAAGAAAGAAATACCCCAATATGACCTTGTTTTGGTAGCCGATTTCGGGCACAACCTGATATCCAAAAATATAATCAAGGTAATTGAATCTACAGCAAAAAAATATGCCGTTAACACACAGACAAATGCCGCGAATTCCGGCTTTAATATGATTACAAGATATAACAAACCTGCCTTTGTTTGTCTTGATGAGCAGGAAGTACGATGGGCTTCCCAGGATCGATATTCAAAAATTGAGGACATTGCGCATACCATTTCCCGGGAAATTAATTGTGATAACTTTATTGTAACCCTCGGGAAAAACGGGGCCTACGGCATTTCAAGCAACGGCGAGACCAGTAAAGTACCGATTTTATCGACCAAGGTACTGGATACGGTAGGAGCGGGAGACGCGTTCTTTTCATATACGGCACCGTGTATTGCCATGAATATGCCCATTGATTTTGTTACGTTTTTGGGTAATGCCGTTGGCGCGTTAGCTGTTCAAATAATAGGCAACAAAAAACCGGTTGAGAAATACGAACTTATTGAATTTATAAACGCGATTTTAAAATAAAACACTATTAAGAAATTATCATGGAAAAAGTTGATATTATAATCATTGGCGCCGGGGTTGTGGGGCTTGCTATTGCATCAAAAATAAGCGATACCCATAAAAACGTAGCTCTTCTGGAAAAAAACCGCGCGTTTGGACAGGAAATCAGCAGTAGAAACAGTGAAGTAATTCATGCAGGCATTTATTACAAAAAAGGGACCTTAAAATCCCGACTCTGCATTGAGGGAAACCCTCTTTTATATGAACTATGCAGTCAACATAATATCCCTCACAGAAAAACAGGCAAACTTATAGTCGCAGCAACAGACGACGAAGAAAAAGAATTAATTAACATCTACAATCATGCGACATCTTGCGGCGCTCCTGATCTGTCAATGATCACCAAAGAAGAAGTGCAAAAAAAAGAGCCGCTTATTAATGCCCGGGCAGCCATCTCATCCGGATCAACAGGTATCGTAGACAGTCATGCTTTAATGAGCTATTTTGAAAAAAACGCGAAAGACAATAATTGCATGATAGCATACGATAATTCAGTAACCGCCATAGACAAAGTGAAGGGAGGCTTTATACTAACCGTTAATAATGACTATAAAATTTTTTCCAGGGTTGTTATTAATAGTGCGGGATTATATTCGGATAAAATCGCGAAAATGACGGGAATTGATATAGAAGCTCAAGGATACAAGCTGTATCCATGCAAAGGGGAGTATTATTGCCACACCCAAAAATTGGATATCAACACCCTGATCTACCCAATTCCGGTAAAACGAAATATTGGTCTTGGCGTTCATATCACCATTGATATGGACAATCGGATAAAATTCGGACCAAATACATATTATGTAAATGAAATTGACTATAAAATAGATGACTCCCGTCATGAAGAGTTTTTTAATGCAGCGAAAAAACTTCTCCCTTTTATAGAATATGACGATATTGCCCCTGATATGGCAGGAATCAGGCCTAAATTACAGGGTCCCGACGATGATCCAAGAGATTTTGTAATAAAACACGAAAACGATATTGACTTAACTGGTTTAATCAATTTGGTCGGTATTGAATCCCCCGGTTTGACATCTTCTATTGCAATAGCAGAATATGTAAGCAATTTGGTTGAAATAATATAAAATTACAAGTTTTTTTGTTGAAATTAGCAAGTTCAAGCTTCAGAGTTGCCTGAATATCTATGACTATGAATTCTTATTGACATTTAATGGTCATATTTAATAGATGATTTATTTTTTTGAAGGATTATAATATATGAAAAAGTTTAAGAATGTACTAGTTATTGGCGGTGGTGGATATGTTGGAGCAGTTTTAGTTCCAAAACTGCTAAAAGAGGGTTATAATGTAAAAGTTTATGACCTTTTTATCTACACAAAAGAGGTCTTTAGTGATGTTATAAATAACCCTGCATTAACGCTTGTTGAGGGTGATGTGAGAAATATTGACCTTTTAAGTAAAGAAATGGAAGGTATAGATGCCATTATCCATCTTGCATGTATATCCAATGATCCCAGTTATGAATTGGACCCTGATTTAGGAAGGTCAATTAACTATGATTGTTTTGAACCATGTATGAAAAGCGCGAAAGAGAAAGGCGTTAAAAGATTTATATACGCTTCAAGCTCAAGTGTTTATGGAATTAAAGAAGAAGAGAATGTCACCGAAGATCTTCCGCTTGAACCATTAACTGATTACTCTAAGTTCAAAGCTCTCTGTGAAGAGGTTGTGTTTAAACAGGCTACGGATGATTTTGTCTGCCTTGTTCTGAGACCAGCTACTGTATGCGGATATTCTCCAAGACAGAGAATGGATTTAGCAGTAAATATATTAACCAATCATGCTGTAAATAATAGAAAAATCAAGGTTTTTGGGGGATCCCAAAAAAGACCGAATATTCA
>JAAENB010000168.1 GCA_024224995.1 bacterium
ACACGTATATCCTAGAGACCCTAAAATCCGATCCTAATTATACATCAACCGGTGTAAATAATGTACAAACTATCGACATTCCCACTAAAAAACATCATATGTCGGCTCCTCACCCTGACCATACTCACCCTGGCGGGCACAATGGGGTATACGGACGAAAAGGAACCGGATGATCTTCCTGTTCCATTTGAGCCCACCCACCCTAAAGTTGTCGCAACCATGTTGGAATTGGCAAAAATACAAAAAAACGATATCATTATCGATCCCGGTTGTGGCGACGGGCGTATACTTATTAAGGCAGCGCTCAAATACGGGGTAAAAAGCGTTTGTATGGATATCAGTCCCCAGAGAATATTGGAGGCAAAAGAAAAGGCGGTAGATTATGGTGTGGAGAATAAAATCAAGTTCATAGTGGGCGACTCCCTGAAACAGGATTTCAGCAAGGCATCGGTGATAATGCTCTACATGCTCGAAGATTTTAACGTTCAACTGCGTCCCATTTTTTTTAAGCAGCTGAAACCGGGAACCCGGGTTGTGGCTCATGGATTTCACATGGGAGACTGGGAGCCGGACCAGGAGATTTATCATAAGAAAGCCCGGCGCA
>JAAENB010000169.1 GCA_024224995.1 bacterium
CATGGAAGCTCAATAAGCGGTTTGCAAAGTACCGTCAGTGAGAATGTGAGCGCCATAAGCAGTGCGCGAACAACAGCCAGTGATCATGGAAGCTCAATAAGCGGTTTGCAAAGTACCGTCAGTGAGAATGTGAGCGCCATAAGCAGTGCGCGAACAACAGCCAGTGATCATGGAAGCTCAATAAGCGGTTTGCAAAGTACCGTTAACAGTAATACAGCTTCAATCAATAATTTAGATGAGGATGTTTCCGAACTTAATAGCACTTTTGATGGGGTATCCAGGTTAAGCGATCCCAATACAGAACAGCCCACTATTCGATTTAGCGGGGTAAATGTGCAGATTGTTAATGGTCTGGGGTATACAAATGGAGTACAAGCAATTTGGCTGGAAAATGGGGTAGTGAACGGTCTGGGTAATTTGATTGTGGGGTATAATGAGGAGCGAAACCCACAATTTCAAACAAATGTTCGTTCCGGCTCCCATAATATTATTCTCGGTAAATTACAAAATTATTCCTCCTATGGAGGGTTTGTTGCCGGATATACTAATACAATAAGTGGTTACTATTCCAGTGTGATCGGGGGAAGATATAACACAGCCAGTGGTAAATATTCCAGTGTGAGCGGGGGAAATTATAACAGAGCCAGTGCTCTCTATTCCAGTGTAAGCGGGGGAAATAATAATGAAGCCACTGGTTTTTATTCCAGTGTAAGCGGGGGAAACGGGAATATAGCCAGTGGTGAATATAGCCAGAGGTGAATATTCCAGTGTGAGCGGGGGAAAGGGGTGGCACAGCGTCACCCCTTTCACAAACTCCCCTGACAATACTGTTCCGTTTCCGCTACTGCCGGGTCCATTTTACCGAATATAACGTAACCCCCGATTCTTCCAGATCGGAAATTATGGAGTGCGATAATTTATCAGTAGAGTCTTTATGGCGTAATTTTAAGGTGAAATACAATTTCGTGGTTTGTTCATAATAATTTTTCTCTTTGTCGAGAAAGACGATTTTTAAATGCTTTCGTTTTATTAAGTCAATAATCTCTGTAGTGTTGCTGTCGCTTGGGGCGGTAATTTTAAGAACTCTATATGAATTCCTGGAATAAAAGGAATCAACCCTGTTGAGCACAACAAGGGCAAAGAGACCAATGATAGTTGTAGATATGCCAATATCAAAAAAACCGGCACCGATGCTCATGCCGATAGCGGCCGTGAGCCACAAACAAGCAGCGGTAGTGAGACCGCGAATGGAAAAACCAAATTTAATTATAGTACCGGCACCTAAAAAACCAATCCCCGTAATTATTTGAGCGGCAATTCTTGTGGGGTCGGCCCGCATCAGTGTATCGGTTACCTGTTTTGAGTACGCAACAGCGATCGATTCCGATAATAGCATAAATACGGCAGAACCCAGACAAACAAGTAAATGTGTTCGTAAACCCGCAGCTCTTCCATGAACATCTCTTTCAAAACCAATAACCGCGCCCAGTAAACTGGCAAGTAATAATTTAAACAAAAAAGAGTTCAGTAAAAATTCCGGGAGTATCGTTTGTGTGAGCATAAATTATCCAATCCTTTTTATTTAATAATACTGATAATAAAAACATATAAAGTAAAATTTGTCAAAGAAGTTTTTTTTATGCAAAAGACAAAAAGGGCAGAACCGCTCTTGATTTCGCTCGAAGGAATGAAAATTCTCCGGTTGTGGAATTTTTTACCTACCAGCGGGACGGTATTATTATTTTTTTATTCATTGACAAATAAACCACTCCTTAAAGCATGTCTAAAAATTATCACAGAGAGAAGATATCCTATGAAAGTTATAATAATTTATCCCAAAATCTCGTACGAAATATTCAGCGAGTACTATTACATACCCAGGCTTTTTTCCCTGAGGAGTTCCAAAACTCAGACCAGTCCTTTGCTTATGATGCCCGCGGCACTGCCGACTTTAGCCGCGCTCACACCACCGGATATTGATATTGAATTGGTTGATGAGAACATTGAAGATGTCGATTTTGATGTAGATGTTGATATTGTTGGGATCTCTTCTTTCTCAATTATGGCAAACAGGGCCTATGAAATCGCGGATAAATTCCGTGCCAGGGGAGTATATGTAGTTGTGGGCGGAATTCATGCCAGTGTAGCTCCGGATGAAGTCCTGGAACATGCCGATACGGTAGTGATCGGGGAAGCGGAAGATATTTGGCCGCAGTTCCTGGAAGATTACAAGAATAACAGCGCGAAAAAGAAATATGTATGCGAGAAAAAACCGGATATGTTAAATCCTGTAGTACCCCGCTGGGATAAGTTAAAGCACAAGCACTATCTTTCTCACCTGATCCAGACAGCGCGGGGATGTCCTTTTGACTGC
>JAAENB010000171.1 GCA_024224995.1 bacterium
GCTGAATCGGACTCCAGGCTTCGGGAAGGCGGTTTAAACGGCGCTCACCCCAATGAAGAGTGGGAATATGTTTTTGATATCGATAATAATTTCCGGTCTCCTCTTGACAGCAGCACAACAGGCTGGTCCATGGGCGCCTATGAATATTTCGAATAAAATTTTAAACTTAAACAGGAACAAATATTATGAAACGAATAAAATATAAATCCCTGCCCGTATTGTTAATACTATGGGCAGTATTATGCAGCTCAAGCCTCTTTGCCGCTGCTAAAAACATTCAGCTTCAATGGGAAAGTTTTCCCGAAGCGGTTAAATATAATATTAAGATTATGGACAATAATGAAACGCTTATATTTAACAAAATGAGCTCATCTACAACAATCCATTCCAATCTTTCTAAGGGAACCTATAAAGTAAAAATCGGGATGGTGCTAAGCCGGAATGCCGGCAGGGTTGAACGTGAAACAAAATGGCTCAAGTTTAAAATAAATAGCGACCAGTACCAGAACCCTCCGGGAAACCCGGCCTATAGAGCCGATTCCGGAGAGAACGGTAAAGCTCTGGCGCTTCTTTCCTGGACTTCTCCCACAGGCCCGTCTGAGGAAACAATCCTGTACGATATTTTCAGAAAGGATGACGATACCTATGTCCCTGCGGATAAAACCGGTTTTATACGGATTGGGCAAAAAGAAGGGCCCATGAACCAGGCTAAAAAATATATTGTATATAAATACCGGGATAAAGACTTCCGGGTTATTGGAGAAACGGGCAAAAATACTTTTACGGTTAAAGGGCTGAACCCTGATGATGACCACCTCTTTGCTGTTCGTTCCGTCAATTATTACGGAACAAAATCACGAAAAATTGATATAGAAGAGGGTAATTCCTCTTCAGGCAGTGGATCGGCAGTTAATATGGCTGTTAAGCCGACGTTTATTCTTCCTGTGGGAGGCTTTAACGAATACCTGAGACCGGGCTGGGGAGGACTTCTTTCTATCACCCTGAACAATTTTTTTCTGAATAACCTGGAGTTTGGTACGGAAGTTGGATTCTGGCATTTTCCCGGAGAAAAAGAAGAATACAATGTTTCACAAATGGCTCCCTTGCTGCTTTCGGCAAATTACAATATCAGCATACCCGGCGGCCTTGTTCTGGCCCCCTGTATTAGCGGGGGAATGGGATTTATATCGATTGATAAAAAAACCGGCGAAGACCGCAGTTTTGTAAGACCGCTTTTATTCGGCGGTGTTATGTTAGAAAAAACCATAGGCGATACTTTTTTTGTAAAAGCCGGTGCCGAAGCTGGTGCCCTCTTTGATACTGAAAAAACAAAAATGCTTACCCTCTTCAGCATCAGGTTTGGGGCCAGATTTTAGCACTGTTTCCCATTATTAATGCAGTAAAAGCAGTATATTTAACTCTATTATATCGCTTTTACTGCAAAATTTCCCGTTTTTAACGCCTGGTTAAAAAAATACTGTTGTTCATTCCCTTCCACCTAGCGTTCATTCCCATTCTATTGACGGTCGTGCATATTTAGTGTATATTAAGTTTATAACAAAAACAGTTAAGCAAAAGAGAGTTTAACAAAAAAGAATAACAAAAAGATTTATTTAAAATGCATGATCTTTCTCCTATAAAAAATGTTGGGTTTCCGGTCCTCGCGCTCCGCGGGGACCGGTTTCCACCACATTTTAAAAGAGAATTTAATATAAAGTTGATAAAAGCAAATTAAAAACGCATGATCTTTCTCCTATAAAAAATGTTGGGTTTCCGGTCCTCGCGCTCCGCGGGGACCGGTTTCCACCA
>JAAENB010000172.1 GCA_024224995.1 bacterium
ACTAGTACAGCACTTTTTAAATTCGTCCCCCTCTGCTTCCGCCGGATTTCAGGGCTTCAAGAAACCGGGTTTTTGCGAAAAACCCGGTTTCTGAATGTGTCCGAAAGGGGGGACGAATTTAAAAAGTGCTGTACTAGTAAATGACAAGATACCAACAAAAAATCGGAGTTAATACTCTGGATTTATTTGTTTAACTTGCAAACTGGGGAGGGCACGAAGCCATCCCGCTTACCAACGCATTTTATACGATAAAATAAATTGAATCAGATTGTTACGCTTAACTTAATGGCAGTGAGGCAGAGCGTGGGGATCAACAAAATCCGGTTGAATCAGCAAAATAAGGTTGAATTTTATTCAGCGCTATTTATGCAATACTGCCAGAAACTTTTTCTTAACAATTGTGTATCCGATTCTCTTCTGGTAATAATAGATGACTTTTTTATCGGCTTCATATTGCCTCAGATTACCTTCGTTCTTGTAGTTTCTGAATCTGCTGTGCCCTGTTTCGGCTTTTTCCGGCTTTGCTGATATTTCTTTATCAGCCGCGGATTTCGGATAATCCTTTATCCTGTCAGCAGGCCATATGGTTTCATTGCTGGCAACGGCAGCTATGCTGTCTTCAGAAAAGACAATATTATTTGTCAAACATATTCCGATTGTTAGCAAAAAAAGACGTGCTATAATATAACTTTTTTTCATTATTGTTACCTCCGTAAATCATATTTAAACCGTATAAAATCGATAGACTTTGTTTATACAAAAAACTACAGATCATCCTTTTACTTTTCAATAATACTTAGCGATGCACTGGGGCTTTGATCTTCGTTTCGGCCGTATGGGAACTCTCGGCAAAACTGCCGTTCCGGGGAAAATGGGAAAATCATTGGGGATGTTCCCATTTTAACCCGGAATCCAGGATTCTGATTTGGCCAAAACGAAGATCAATGCCCTACACCGGGATATTATATCCTGCTTCTATTTTATATCTTGCAAAAAGTGTGCCAGCTAGTGTCTGAACAACAAATTATTTCCTTAACCATCTTATTTAACAGGATAAAAATATTTGAGAGAACAACTTTGTTATCGACCCTTCCTGCTGAATGCATTATAATCCAAATTAAACAATTATGTAAAACGATTTTGCAAATCGTTTCTGTTAACTACTGTGCTCAAATAACCTACGGAGCATTCCAAAAAATAACAGCAAGCCCTGAAGGGGGGTGCATTAAATAATCTGATGATTTTAAATTACTTGCATCAAAAACATGTCGTCCCTGCCGGGACTTCAGATATTTTATATACCCGTCTCCTATAAACATGCCGTCCCTGACGGGACTGATTGCAGGCCGGAATATTAACTCTGTAGGTTATCTGAGTTCAGTAGTTAACAGAAACGATTTGCAAAATCGTTTTACAGACACTACAGCACCACTTTTTAAATTCGTCCCCCCTCTGCTCCCGCTGGATTGCTAAATCCAGCGGGAGCAGAGGGGGGACGAATTTAAAAGTGGTGCTCTACCATAATAGTAGGATATCTCTACCCTCTGAATGCTTTCTTTACCCTATTGATTTACCCATAAATTTTAT
>JAAENB010000173.1 GCA_024224995.1 bacterium
GACCCGGCCCTTCGGCTCCGCTCAGGGACCGGATGGTCGGGAAAAATACGGAAGAAACTGTTTATATAAATGGATCGGTTTCTGCCAGGGGATTTAGCACGGGGCTTTGCTGGTATGGGACCGAACCGCCCGCAGGGCATTGATTGATCATTGGTTGAAGCTGACCCAGGACAGAATAGCCCCAGCGGGGCGACGTGTTGTAGCTCGGGGTTTCAACCCCGTGGACAGAGCATGGACCCGGGATAACATCTTCCGAAACAAGCCCTGTTTAGATCTTAGTTTCTTGAGAGAATTTCTTAAGAGAGCATAAAACCAGCACCGGGGAAGACTCATCCCAATGGACTTTCACCTTGTCCCTTGCCCCTTTTAACTCTCTTTAACATACGCGATAACTTCAATCTCCACAAGAGCGCCAATGGGCAGGTTAGCGGCCTGGAACGCTGCCCGGGCCGGGAAATCCGAAGAGAAGAAGGAGGCATAAACCTCGTTAACAGCGCCAAAATCGTTAATATTGTTCAGTAAAACCGTAGCCTTAACAACATGGCTAAAGGAAAGCCCGGCTTCCTCAAGAATGGCGCCAACATTATTAAGAGCCTGTTTCGCCTGCTCTGCGACAGAAAAAGCGGTAATTTTCCCCACAGCAGGGTCAATACCAATCTGCCCTGAAATAAAAAGATAATCCCCTGCCAGCACAGCCTGAGAATAAGGCCCAACAGCAGAGGGCGCGTTGCTTGTATTGATAATTGTTTTCATAAGGACGAATAGTAGAACGGTTAAACATATACGTCAATCAAATTTTTAATAAAAAAACTATATCAGCACAATCATAAAATCCTCAGGATCTGAAGCAGGCTAAAGGCACCCAGACCAGCAGTAATAAGAACAGCAAAAACCGCAACTTTTCCCATAATATTATGCCCGGAGCGCAAGCCCGTAGACCCTTTCGCCAGAAGAATGCCAAATACAGCAACAAGAAGTATCAGGATCACGGCAGCAAAACCGCCAATGGCATGAGGAGAAGAAAAGTGAGGAGATTCCGCGGCCTGTTTATGAAAAAATATAACCAGGGCACCGGAAATGGCGGTAACAACGCCAAAAGCAGCAGCCAGCCGGTGCTTTTTAAGCCAGTCAGAGCCTTTCTTTTTCCGGGCAAAAATAAGGGCAATAACCAGCAGCGCGGCAGTAAAATCCATAAGCGCGATATGAAAAATAATACCTAAACTCATAACTCCCTCCGGTATACAATAATCGATATATCGTATACCACAGGCGGAACAAAGTCAAATTAATTATTTGTTGATTTTACTAATCGGGGTTTCTTTATTAAGAACAGATCGTGAGCTTTGAAGCTGTTCTTTTTCCGTTTCATTTAACGAGTTAAAACCATTCCTGGAAGCTTTTTCAAATAAAAAATCAAAAACAACTTGAGAATCCTCTTTTTTCTTATTTTTTTTATTAGATTTTTTATTAGGTTTTTTATTCAGTTCGTGAAATAAATCTTTGAATGCCGGATCTTCCACTTTTGTATTCTTTTTTTTCGCTCGAATCTCCGCAGCCACGTATGACCAGATGAATTTTCCATCAAGCCCCTCAATAGGCAGCAGGTTGAGCATAATAATTATTAGATTATACCCAATAAATACACCGGCTATTGAAACAGCGATGGATTTACTCAGTTCACCCGGAAAATTTTTGAGAATGAGTAAAACCGGAATTGCAAGGAACAGGCATAACACTTGAAACAAAAGTCCGCCGTACATAATTTTAAAATTGTTTTTTATACCATATGGCTCCATATGAAAACACCTCCCCGACAAAAAAGAAAGATAAATTGAAATTACCGGAGCCCCTACCCTGCGGCACATATAGGCGTGACCAAGTTCATGGATAAGCATTAATAATACACAGAATAGAGACACAAAAGGGACCAATTGAATATTCCGGGCATACAAAAACGCGCAGGGAACAATAAGAAGAACAGACCAGTGCGCGAAAACAGGGATGTTAAAAATTTTCATTATTTGTATTGTTTTATTCATCGTGCCAGTTAAATACCCGGCACCCTGTTTTCACGCAAGGACTATTATATTAGCTCAAAAAAAATTGTAGGGACAAATTTGTACCTATAAAAATTAAAATAAAAAAATTTTTATTCACGATGAACCAGAACAGTATGTTTTGGAAAGAAGTTAAATTTCCGGTAAAAAGGCAGCGCGGCTTCATTGCCAACGGCAACGGTCAATTTTTTAGATTTCACCCCTTTCGAATCCATCCAGTCCAAAACCCTGGTAACCAGGGACTCACCAATCCCGCGTTTTCTATAGGCCTCTTCAACAAAGAGAGAATCGATCTCCCCGGACTGTTCATGATCAATCGAAGCAATACAATAGGCAATAAAACAGTTTGCCGCGGGATCCTTAACAAGGACCGTTTGAATAAAACCGGAAGCGGTCTTATTCAAAAGCTCAGAAGAACGATGCTCATAGCGGACAGCCAAATAAGCCGCTTCAAAATGAGGGGAAATATTCGCGTGATGCTCCTTAATTTTCTCCCACAAAGGCCTAATCTCGTTGGGAAGAAAACCTACCTGCTCAATATATTCCAGGGCATTATTTTGATTATCCATAACAGAACCATACGGTTTTTTATTTTACCTTTTATAAAATAAAAAACAATTCTTTTTTTAAGTCAAGAAATAAACGTTATTTGTCCCGATTCTATCGGGTTCACCTCCTCTCGCGCGGCGCGGAAGCGCCGCGCCCCTGTTTTTGAGCACTTACAAAGGAAATAAAAAAAAATGACTATTGACATCCGTGAAAAATACTGCTATAATTTTTATATTAAATAAATTTATAGGAGTGCCGGAATGAAATTTTACAAATCAATATTCGTAATAGCATGCGCCATATTCTTTTTGATTGGATGTGGAGCTCATCCCAAATTAAGCCTGGACAAAGATACCTATTCAAAGGACGACACAACAGTAACGGTGAAATTGTCCAAGCCGGTCAAAAACAAAAAAGATGCAAAATACTGGGTATGTGTCGCTCCCGCGAAAAGCGCGCCAAGTGAGTGGGGCTCATGGGCAATGGTACCGGATAACGTTACCTCTGTCGACATTGCAATAAAAATTCCATTCACCGAAGGAAAATACGAGGTACGGCTTCACAGCGACTACTCAAAAAAACCATTTAATCTCGTAGCCAAATTACCCATAACCGTTAAATAGACAGCAGGCTGTACAGGAAGGATGTCCCTTCCTGTACGGAAATCATGGATCTACAGAGTACGACTCAATTACCATGGTAACGGTTTGTTTCATATCGATTAAATTAGGTTCATAAAATCGATCCATAGAGTCGTGAATAGAATGAAACCCGGCAAAACCCATTCCCGGTTTTCCCGTATGCCCAACGGTAATTACCGGAACCCCGGCAGTGGCAAAAGGAATACTGTCATCCTTTGTCAGGGAATCCCTTGTTATGAGTTCTTTCCCCATGGACTTCCGGACCCGGTTAAACCGCTCAACCAGGCCGGGATGAGCCGGGAACGTTGAAAAAATCCCCCCCGCTTCTTTCGCATAATACATCTTTCCCCGCTGCCCGGACAGCTCAAGGTTAATAAAAAAAACAGGTTCCTTTTTAGAAACACCCTTCCCGCCCCAGCGCTCTTTCACATAATGAATCGCGCCCTGGAAAGCCACCTCTTCCCCGCTCGTAAGCAGAATGGTGATATTACTTGAACCAACATCAACAGCGCCCTTCTTTATGTCTTCAGCCAGGGCAAGCAGCGTAACCACAGAACCGCCATTGTCTATGACTCCCGGGCTGTCTTTCTCAGCCGGTAAAAAGATATATCCCCCCAGCATGGCAAAAGTACCAACACTAAAAAGAATCAGGACTACCGCCCCAAAAAGAGAAAGCCGCACCAGTATCTTCCGGGCAAAAAAATCAAAGCGCTTTGCCAGGAATCCCCGGATAGAAAGCAGCACCCCCAGCAGCACCATCCAGGGCATCATCCCGGTAAAAAATGCCCGCTCTATATGATCAAAAACATCGGTCTTGGAATCGTAATGAGCGCAAAAAATAAGCTCCCGAACCGGGTCGGACGCTGGAAACTGTATGATTATATTTTCTCCCTGTTTCGTAAACAGCCACGAAACCACACTAACAAACAACTCCGTTTCAATAATTGCCAGCAGCGGTATACTGAGAATGGAAACCAGGACCAGAAACGGCCGTTTTTTATAAACCGCGAAAAAAAGAATAAGCGTAAGAACCAGGAATGCCGCTCCCATTAATAAAAGAGAATGGTGCCGCAGGGTAAACTCCTGCAGCGTATAGGGAATATTGCCGGATGTTAAAAAATCTTTTATTACCCCGGCAGTCTCTTCCAGGGCATTGCTGTAATTTGGGCGCGGAACGGCTATTTTTTCCAGTAAAGCGGTATGGTCCATTGTCATCTCCTGCCCAGGCCGGCAACGGGCTTATTTTCTTTTGTCGGTACTATGTCCGGCAAGTTTTACCATCTCAACTTCTATATTATCAAAGATATCGGACCGCAAATTCTTCAGCTGTTCATAGTCTCCAATGCGGAGCAAATAATACTCAACGACCTTGCCCCCTTTAAACACAAACTCAATAGTATCCCGGTAGGTAAATCCCCGGGGGCCAAACCGCTTCAGTCCCATGCCTTCGAGGTAGTCTTTCATGAGCGTAAAGGTATCGCGGATATCCTTAAAACGCTGAAACACTTCTTCTGTTATTCGTCCTTCTTCCATTTTTTGAGCAAACGTTTCAAAGATGAAACTATACCTGAAGAGCTTCCCATCCTTACCGTTAAAATAATACCGGAGAAAATCGAAATCGATCTTTAGTTTTTTCTTAAACAAAAAGGCTTTTTTTACATAATCAGTGAGCCGCTCAATATACGCGACATCCAAATCCTCAATCTCTTCAAAATATTTTTTCAGCGCGAATTCATTCATCTTCCAGCCGCTGGCAGTAGGGCTTTTCTTAAAGAACCGGTCCAGTACCACCCTCTCTTCCCGGAATCCCGGCAAGTTCTCATGAAATTTCCCGTAAATATCTATCATATTGACACAAATACCCCGGATATAATCCAGGTCCCAGCCAAAAGAAAAATCTTTTTTCCGGTAGAATTTATATAAATCATGGATCAAATAATAAAAGTCACTTGCGGCCCGTTTGGCCAGGCTCAGGAATAAATGCTTGTACCCGTCCTCATTTAATTCTATTTCCTTAAAGAGATTCCGGATGGAATCATTGGCCTCTTCCAGCTCATCCGCGGGGACGTGGCTATGAGTAAAACAGGACATAAGCACTTTTTCCAGGGTGGTGATATAATAGATATTCAGGCTTTCGAACTTCAGCTCCCAGGATTTGACGCTTTTTATATCCGAAAGCCTTCTTCTTTGAGAGTCGGAGATTTCTATGCCTCCGGGAGGTTCTTTGTCGAAGCTGTCCCAGTCATCGGGAATTCTCATAATGCGGTCAAGGGATTTTTTGTCCTCATCCCTGAGAACATGGCGGTAATAGTCGGCTTTTGCCTTAATATATTCCCGGCTAAGCTCCTCAAATTCACCGCCCCCGGAATCGGGCACTACGATTTCCTCCGCTTTTACTTCCGGAGTTTTCTCAACAGCCGGGGACTCTTCTTCCTCTTTCTTTTCTGATTCAGCTTCGATCAGTTGGGCGGCTTCCTCATCGGAAAGAGCATACTCTTCATCATCAACTGCTCCGTTCCATTCATCGGACAATTCATTGAAAAGATCATCTTTCTCGCTCTTTTTGTTCTCTTTCCTGTCTTCCGAAGAGCTTTCCCCAAAAAGGTCATCAAATTCGCCCACAAAGCCGCTCCATTATATAGATTTATTAATAATAAACCGTATATAATCATTTTTTGCAACCCTAATTTTGTTTTTCGGAAAAAATAAGGATAAGTATTTTTTAGCGTTCTCTGAAAAAATCATGGACCTCTTTTACGGTTTTGAGCCCAAGAAGGGTATTTTTTGTCTCTTCGCTATTCACGAATATGGCTATCTCCGAAAGAAGATAGAGATGGGGGTCTTTTTCACTCATGGACGAAACAAAGAGCATAATAATATGCGACGGTTTTTCATCAAATGACTCAAAATCAATGCCTGCGCGGTGGATGCCAAGAGCCATGCAAACACTGGCAACCCCATTACTTCTGGCATGGGGAATGGCAAGCCCGTCTTCCATACCGGTGCTCATAATCCGCTCCCGGGCAAGAACCTCTTTTAAAATTTTCTTTTTATTGAGCAGTTTTCCATTTGCCTCAAGAACTTCCACCAGTTCTTTAATGGCCCCCTCTTTGGTGCCGGACTGTAAGTTCATAATAATAGAGACGGGGGAGAGAATATTTACAATATCTATATCCCTTCTGCATTCCGTTGCCGAGGCAATATGCCGTCTCAGATCCCGGGGAGCGAGAGCCTGTAAAGCATTAATGGTGTCGTAAAGCCGCAAAAAAGATTCATCAACAATAGTCTTTACAATCGGTACATCCCGTTCAGTGGTTTTAAAAATGACCTGTACAGGGTGATAAAAAAACTTGATAAAGATATCGTCTTTCCGGACCTGATATATTACCGTATCCAGTTTCATGGTATTAACAAAAAATCCTTTTTTCTTGAAATATTCAACGATATAACTCACCAGCAGTTCCGAATGTTCCTGCGACGGAAGGCTGTAGCTTGTAGTAATAATCTCCCCTCTTTTCGGCTCCCTGGTAGTTCCTTTTTCCCGTTTTTTAAGCAGCCGGTCCAGCACCGGGGGCACCACAATTGCCGAGATCAGCATCATCATAATAAGGCCGCCAAAAAGCTGTTCATTGAGTATGCCGTAGGAAAGCCCTATTCCCCCAATAATGAGCGCCACCTCTCCACGGGGCGCCATGCCAAACCCGATCCGTGCCGCTCCCAGCCGGTTAAAACCCAGGAATAAAGACGGTCCTCCGCAGCCGATCACTTTCGCGAAAATTGCTCCTGCCGCGTATAGCAGCCCAAAGAGAATGGTCTCCAGGGAGGCGAAGGTTTTTACATCTACCATCATTCCCATTACCGTAAAAAAGACCGGCACAAAAAAGACCTCTATGGGCTGTAAGGTATCCTGGAGCACATCACAAATATCGGTTTTAGATAAAGAGATCCCCATAACATAGGCGCCAATGATCATGGCAAGGCCGGCTTTTTCAAAGATCCCGGCAAGAAAAAGAGCCAGCCCAAAAGCCAGGATGCTAAAAACAAAGCGGTTCTTAAAAAGTTTAAGAAAACTGCTCACATAATGGGCAAGAAAAAAACCAGCCGCGGTAAAACCAAGCCATACCCCAAAAGCCTTAAGAGCAATCAGGCCGATATTCCCCCAGGCAACAGTCCCCCCTCCGTTTCCGCCTCCCGGCATCATGAGACTGATTCCCAGCACAATGGCCAGAAGGATGATGCCCAGCACATCATCAATAACGGCTCCCGAAAGTATGGTAACCCCTTCGGGGCTGTCCATGCTCCGCCGCTCCGAAAGAATTCGTGCCGATATTCCCACGGATGTAGTAGTACTCATAACCCCAAGGAACATGCATTTGGGGTCCATAAACGAAAGATCAAAAAAGAACATTCCCGTTAGAGAGCCAATTAAGTACGCGAACACGATCCCCCCGATCCCTACAACAGACCCCGTTATGGAATAACGAATAAAAAGTTCAATGTCGGTTTCCAGCCCTGCCATAAACAGGAGAATAATCGACGCGATGACCGCGATGCCGTACAACTCCGGAGAAATGGGAAGGACCGAGCCGGGAAGAGGAAAAAATCCCTGCTCAAAGCCGGGTAAGGAAATCCCGCCAAGCAAATAGGGGCCAATTATAATTCCCGCGGCCAGCTCACCCAGGACAGAAGGAAGCCCAATTTTTTCAAAAAGCAACCCCCCGGCCCGTGCCGCGAAAATAATTATGGCCAGCTGAAAAACAAGATTGGTCATACGATGAACCATCTCAGTTCCCTGGCTCTGCCCCGTGGCCAGAAGAATACCCGGGAACAAAACAACAATGCCCATAATTATAAAACTATATCGCACTTTTTTCATTCCCCTTCTCCCTCTCAAGAAACTTCTTTTAGATAGGGCTGGTTCCCGAAGATTTTATCCCGGGGCCATGCTCTGTTTCACGGGGTTGAAACCCCGAGCTACAACACGTCGCCCCGCTGGGGCTATTCTGTCTTGGGTCAGCATTGAACCAATGGTCAACCAATGCCCTGCGGGCGATTCGGTCCCATAC
>JAAENB010000174.1 GCA_024224995.1 bacterium
CCCAAATAAACACCGTGTACGCGTACCGAATCCCCTCGCAGGGGTCGCATCCCTCCTCAGAGTCTCCATAGCCCTGGCCAGAAACCAGCCAGTAAAGGCGTTGCACTGCAACGTCTCTCAGAACCAAACCCTGGCCGGAGCATCTTCGTAAAACAGCCCCCGGTGTAACCACAGTTTCTTTCGTATTTTTCCCGGCCCTACCGGTGTTGTTCTTTACCGATCACCGATCACCCGGCCTACAGGGCCACCGATTACCTTCCCCCTGCCGGGTCAACACTCTCAAGAAACTCTTTTTAAACAGGGGGCTTCTTCTCTTAACCGACCCCCGATCCCTTCCCCCGGCAGAATCCCCTCAATCAAAATCCACCACCGCGATCTCATGCATCTCCTTCCCATACGCAAGGGTAACAACTTTCTTCCGGACCGCTTCATCCTGCTTGCCCCAATTCTTATACACCGTCGCGTAGATCTTGGTCCTGGTACTGGCCCGGTTTTGATTGGAGCTGAAATATTTCGCCTTAACCGTATACTTCCCTGAAATAGCCTTTTCAAGAGTAAACATCTCCGGGCCATAGCCAGTGGTAACATCCCTGGTAATCTTCCCGCCGATTTTGGTAACCCGGTGGGAATAATAGCACTCTTCTTTGTTGGGATCAATAACATGGAGGTCAACATCAGTGGAATCGGTGTTCCACATGATAGTAATGAGCAGATCCACTTTTTCAATACTGAATTCTTTTGACAGGGTTTTAAGCCGGGCAAGGGCATAGTCTCTAATCCCGCTTTTATAGACGCCGCTCCGGACCTTGCGTAAAAAACTGATATAATCAAGAAGCACGATTTGCCGGAAATCGCCAAAGCGGCTGTCCCAGTTTCCAGCAAGGGCAATTTCATAATAGATCAGGGCAAGGTCAGAAGAGCCAATATCCCTGAGCACCGAAGCCAGGGCATGATAGGTCTGGGGCTCAAAAGGCCGGGACTCCACAGCGCGCCGGAACAGGTGATAGGCATGCCCTTCCAGGCCCCATTCCATAGCGGAAAAAGCAATATCGCGAATAAGAACAGCGTCGCCGGGGCTGTTCTCGGCAAGGGAGCTCACCGCTTTAAGGGCGTCAGCAGGGCCGTATTTTTTAAGACGCCTCTTTGCTTCTTTTGAAAGATCGTCGTAAATAAGCTTTTTGGTTTGTAACTGTTTAAGCAGCGCTTCCGGAATGCCCTTGCGGGAATGGAGCGCGCAGCGCAGGGGTTTTGGTTTAACCAGGAACGCAGGCACCGGCATTTTGGCGATAACCATGTTGAGTGAATCGGGAATTTTGAGCCGGGTACCGGGCGTTTTTTCGATCTTTTTAAGCCAGGCCCTGAAGGCCGCTTTGGGATTACCCAGAGAGTCGCCAATCTCTTTAAGAATTTTGCTAATAATCGAAGAGGCGTTGTTCTGTTTAACAACAAAGGAGTCTTCATGGGGCTTGATATTAAAGCGGCGGTATTCGTTCTCGCTTTCCAGCATAAGCAGGGAACAGGTTTTTCCCGTGATCCTGAAATGGGTGGCATAGGCCTTAGAAAATTTTTCCGAAGCAGAGGCAAAATCTTCCAATTGGCTCACGGCAATTTGCCCGAACAACCGCGGAGCCAGTTCCGTGCGAATGAATTGGGACTGTTTAATGAGAAGAGTTTTCTTTTTCCCCAGTTTGTTCTTTACGCGGAGTTTAACCGTACCAATGGCGGGTTTGCCCCGCCCAACAAGGAGCAGGCTCTGGCCCGGAAATATCGTAGAGGGATTACCCGCAAGTAAGAGGTCTCTGCCTTTGTCAATGGAAACAGATACCAGGTCCCAGGGAGCAAGCCGGTGAGCGACAGCGGCCTTAGCCACTTCAGCTTCTCCAACCACGGAGAAAACAGACCCCCCGGTACCCCTGGCAAGTTTCCCCAGGAGCCCGGTGTCGGAGCCGGACATGCCGGTGCGGTAGGCAAAAAGAGACCCCTTAAGCTGTTTCGATATTATTTTAAGCAGGGCATGACCGTTCCCTTCGCCCCAGGTAACAGAGCCGTCACTGAGCAGAAAGATATCACACTGCTTATTCTTCTTTTTATTAAGCCGGGCAGTGTTGAGCCCATCGCGAAGAGCGGCACCAATGTCCGTGGCACCTTCCAGGGAGAGGGAATTTGCAAAGGCGAGCAATGCCTTACGGTTCTTTTTATTGTTTTTAACAAAGTTTTTTTTCCACCGGAAGGTTTCAATATTAAAAAAGAGAACAGAGAATTGTTTTAAGGATTTTTGATTTTTTTCCAGGATCGATTCCAGAAGCGAGAGCCACACATTGAATTTGTCGGGATTAGAGCTTAAGGAACAGTCAACAAGAAAAACGGCAGAGCCAGTTTTACGGCCCGCGGTTTTACGCGGCAGTTTGGGTTTAATTTTCGTGGCAAAATAGGTATCGGTTCCCGCGTCCGTACCAATTAAAAGAACAGACCCTGTTTTTTTTAATCGCACGCTGATAGTTGCAGCCCGGGGATTGACATAATGATAGTACCTGCCCCGGTTGGTTCTCCCGGCCCGTACCGCGGGCTTAACAACCACGGAAGAACCTTTTTTAACCGGGTTGTTTACCTCGATATCAATCACTTTGTCCGGAACTTTTTTGGGCAGGTCCAGGCGGAAGAGGAAGTCCTTACCCGCTTCAATAAGATCCATATCGTAGCCAATAACAATGCGGTGCATTTTTTTCGGAACCAGGGGAAAGACCCGGGCACTGAATATGCCGGAGCCCGACCATTCCATAAGGGCCGGGTCAACTCTTCTGCGGACGGTAGTTTTATAGGCAAAGGCGGCTTTTTCCTTTGGAACCATGCGGGCTTCTTTAACCTTGTGCCATGACTTTTCCCGGGAATCCATAATCTCTTTTGGGTTCATGCCCATGGAACGGGTTTTTTTGCTGTTTAAAAAATAGGGACGGGCCTGGGCCAGGCTTTTTTCTTTATAGATGGTTTCACCAAAAGCCAGGAAATAGGGAGAGGCGTCCGTAGGGAGTCTCAGCTTGAAATTGCCTTCGTATTGGCGGTCACGGTCGTTATAAAAATAATAGTCGATTAAAACCCGGGCACGGAAACCCGAAATTTTTACTTTAACCTGCATCCCTTTGCAGGGCAGTTCCTCTTTATCGCCAATCATGAGACGGGAGGTGTTGGGCAGAACCTGCGAACGTTTCCAGGTTTTCACTTCTTTTGAAGAACCTTTTTTGCCGCTGATAGATTTCTTACTTTTTTCCATGCTATCCATTTTTATGTCAGCGATCTCGTCTTTTACCGCTTCGAGTTTCGCGCCGCCAATACGGGCGCTGGAACAGGCGTAGAATAAAATTGAAGGAATGATTAATATAATAATTACGCGGCAGATTCGTTTCATAGCAGGCCCCCATGATTTTTGTCTGGTACTATAGCGCGGAACGAGGATTCGTCAACTATTTTACTATTTAAGGATTTCTGCTTGATTAAAATGCGCTTATTTAAAACTTTAAACATCAAACTTCAAACTTTTTTAAGGAGAAACCATGCACCCGGACCACACCTGTCTTTTTTGTTTTATTCAATCCTTCCAAAATATCCTGGAACGGGAACCAATAGAGAACGGACGCAAAAAAGATATTATACAAAATTTCATGAAACGCTTTGCGGAAATTGATTATGAACGGTCAATGGCCCTGGTTTCCAGGGATGTACACGCCCTTATACGGGAATCCATAGGAAATCCCGATCCGTTTAAGGCACTGAAACAGGAGTTTAACGAATTACTGCTAAGTCATTACAGCGAATTACAGGAAAAAGTTACTGCCTCAGCCGATCCCTTTAATACGGCCCTTCGCCTGGCAATAGGCGGGAATATAATTGATTTTGGATCACAGCATAGTTTTGATGTAATGCAGACCCTGGAACAGGTCCTGGAAAAGGAGTTTGCCATAGACGATTCAAAACTGTTAAAAGAGGAGATCGCGCGCGCGGAAACTATATTATACCTGGGGGATAATGCCGGGGAGATAGTTCTGGATAAACTGTTTATTGAAACAATGGGTCATGGAAATCTATATTTTGCGGTCCGGGGCGGCCCGGTAATAAATGACGTAACCATAGAAGATGCCCGGAATGTGGGAATGGACCGGGCGGCGAAAGTAATATCCAGCGGGTATGACGCCCCTTCAACCGCGCCGGAACAGTCTTCCCCTGAGTTCCGGGAACTCTTTGAAACAGCGGATCTAATAATATCAAAAGGGCAGGGGAACTATGAAGGGCTCAACACCACAGCTCACAAGAATCTTTTTTTTCTCTTAATGATCAAGTGTGATGTTGTAGCCTCACAGATCGGGGTACCGGTTAAAAGCTTTGTTGCGGCGAAAAGCGTTTCTCAAGAAACTAAATTGTGTTTGTAAGCGGGCCAGAAAGCATGGGCTCTTTGGATTGCTGCGGAACTCGCGTTGCTCAAACAGTCCTCACAACCCAAAGAGCCCATACTTTCTGGCCAGATGCAGCTCGCAAAACGATTTAGTTTCTAACATATTTTTTCCCCGCTTCGTGGTACTGTCTCAATATACC
>JAAENB010000175.1 GCA_024224995.1 bacterium
AATTTCTGTATTCCGGAGGATTCCCTTGCTAAAAAAGTATATGCAGGTGGATAGTTATCCAAACCGCCGGGATCTTCGGCAGCGGAAAGATCTATTACCAGCTGGTCCAGATACTCTTCTATAGCAATGGCGAGAACCAGGGAAACGGACCGTTTAAAGATCTTCCGCATATCGATCCAGGCTTCATACACTTCAACTTCGGGATACGCGTGAACCTGTTTCCAATTCGAAGCAAGATTCCGCGGCTGATACTTTATCTGCTTAAACACCTCAATCGGGATTTCTTTCTTAAGCATAACGCGGTTCAGAAGCAGAACAATAATCTTACTCCGCGACATATTCAGCTGCAGCGAAGCAGCCTCCACTTTCTCCAAAAGTTCGATATTCATGTTGATAGTAGTATTAACGTACATAAGGCCTCCAAGGCGGTTAAAAGGTACAGGGGGCAAGGTACAAGGGAAGAAAAAGAATATTTTTTTCTTGTACAACACCCCTTACTATTAGGACGAACGGGGAGGCTGTTTCATGAAAAAAAAATGTGATTTTTTGCGATTTTTTTAAAAAAAAATTCACTTTGTGAGGAAATCGGCACAAACCAGGGCGAAAAGTGCAAAAAACAGGAGCATCCCGGACAAAAACCGGTACAAATCTGTCCCGGGGCTTTTTTTATTTTATGCTTGAAAATATTGCCCCATGCCCCAATTACTACTTTTTCTACTTATTTTTACGTGAATCAAGAGGAGGGGATTTATGAAAAAAGGAATAATATTATTTACACTGCTGCTGGCGGCGCTTATTCTAGCGGTACCGGCCTGTGAAAGAAAAGCGTTGTATGATGTAGCAAATAATACATACCTGGGGACAATCTCATTCAGCCCGGAGCCCGGTGCGTATTATGAAGATATTAATGTAGCACTCGCCGAAAATACCGGAGAGGTAACAATAAGATATACAACAGACGGAAGCGATCCAACAGTCGATTCACGGGAGTTTACTTCCGGAGATTCAATTCCTGTTTCGGGAATAGGAACTACCATGCAGATTAAGGCAATTGCCGTAAAAAACAACAGGAAATATTCGAAAATATTTGAGAGCAAATACGTGGTAATTAGCTCAACCCAGGTAACTGAGCCGGAATTCAATTACAGTTCCGGCACCTATGGCGACGGCATAAACCTGGAGATGGCGACTTACACACCGGAAGCAGAAATATACTATACAACAAACGGCAGCACCCCGGCCCCGGGGATAAGCGGAACCACGAAGTATACAACAGCGCTTCTGCTTAATACACATAATGAAACAACGCGGGTCAGGGCTATTGCGGTTAAAACCGGAATGATAGCCAGTACAATTACAGCCGGGGACTATACAATCGACTACCTGGCTTCGTTTAAGGAAAAGCTTGTGGCCTGGTTTCCTTTTGATGAAGGAGACATTAACGACGAAAGCGGCAACGACATTTTCACCGTAAAATATGGGGCGAGTCCGGGAGATGACATACATGACGCCAAAAATGCGATTGATTTTGACGATGGAAATTATATTAATATTACCGGCATTACCGATGGTGCTATTTTCCAGGAAGGATTTACCATTTCGGCCTTTATTTATCTTGATACTATCAAATCAGGAAAAAACATAATTTTTTCAAGGCATAAGAATGGCGAAACTGAAGAAAATCTCTGTTTTGAGTTTTATGTTGCCGGAAGGGGGAGCGATAGAGGGAATCTCCAATTCCGGGTAAATTCCCTGGGCGGGTTTCAAACGGCAACAGGTAGTACGGAGCTGGCAGCGGGAACGTGGTATCATGTTGTTGGAATGGTGACTTATGACTCCGAATCAGGGGAATCAGGGGAAAGCAAAATAAGCATGTACTGTGATCTCAATCCGGATGGAACTACAGCGACGCTTTCATCCCAAAAAGCAGAAGTTACTACTCCGGTGATGCTGGGATACCAGATTATTTCAAACGGAGGAACGGAATTTACAACATCGGATTTTGACGGGAGAATGGACGAAGTTCGTATTTTTAATAACGCGCTTCTCGATAATGAGCTTGAACGCTTATACAAGACCGATAACAGGTAATTATTATAAGCAAATAGTACTTGAATTCTCAGGAATAATACTTTAGAATAGCAGCATTATCAGTACACTGTAATTGTACTGTAAGGAATGTTATATGAGCCCCGTAGCCCTGCTGCACTATACACTATTTGTAATTTATATATTCCTCACTCTATTTGTGTTTTTAAAGAACAAATACGCCATACTGAACAGGGTCTGCGCGCTGCTTATTCTCTGTTTTTCGGTGTGGAGCCTGGGCCCGGTACTCCTGTCAAATAAGGATATTTCAAGTGAAACGGCGCGGGTTTTTTCTCATATCGGTTCAATAGGCTGGATTACTTTTCCCGGTATTTATTTATGGTTTATCCTGGTTTATACGGGGAAGAAAAAACTATTACAAACATGGGTAATCTACCCGGGACTGTTTATTCCGCCCCTGCTCTTCCTGTACCTGAAATGGTCGAATATACTGATGGCAGGATACGCCTATAATGGATACCTCTGGCATGGGGTCTGGTCTCAGTCTATATGGCCCATTCTTTTTCATTGTTATTATATTTCTTTTGTCTGCCTGTCTCTTTATGTACTCTTTTCGTTTATCCGGAAAACAAAAAATAAGACTAAACAAAAGCAAGCAAGGATTATTTTTACAACAACTGTTATTGCTTTAATCCTGGGAACAACAAGCAACGCGATTCTTCCGCAGCTTGGGATCTACACGCTGCAGCACCAGGCAATCACTGCCATAATCATCTGGGTCTATGGATTGGTATATGCTACAGTCCGATATCAATTGCTTGGATTAAGTCCTACCCTGTTAAACAAAAACATCATAGCGACAATTCCCGATTCATTGATGCTGCTTAACGAGAATGGAATAATAATTTTCGCCAATAAGCAGGCAGAGAAGCTGCTGGGATATTCGAAAAGCGGTTTATCCGGATTATCGGCGGGCATGCTTTTTGAGCAAACTGCCAAAGATCAATCACAGTATACCGAAATTTTAACCGGTGAGGATTTTAAGAATAAAAAGGTATCACTTAAAACCGAACAAGGAGCCATTGTACCGGTAAACCTCTCGCGTTCCATTATGGTTGATACTTCAGAAGATGTTTCAGGAATACTCTGTGTAGCGGAGGATCTCTCGAACCTGGAAAACAAGGAAAAAGAACTCAGGGAGAGTGAAATACGGTATGAATCTCTCTTTAACAGTTCACTTCAGAGTATTTACCTTAACGACCTGGAAGGCAATTTTATTGATGCCAATGACGCGGCGCTCGAATTGACGGGTTATTCCAGAGAGGAGATCCAATCCCTGAATTTTGCCGCTCTTGTTGATGAAGATGAGCTATTACGGGTTATTGGCACATTACAGGAAATTCTAAAAACAGGACGCCAGAGAGAAATGCACCATTATAAAATAAAGAGCAAAGACGGAACGTATAAATATATTGAAACAGAGTCAACTATTATATACTCAAACGGAGAGCCCCGGGCATTACAGGGGACAGCCAGGGATATCACAGAACGAATAAAGGCGGAAGAAGCATTAAAAGACAGTGAGGAAAGATTCAGAGAACTGGCGGAACTGCTGCCCCAGGGGGTTTTTGAGACCGATACATGCGGAAAATTTACCTACGCGAATAAATGGGCTCAGGACCGTTTTGCTATCTCTCCGGATAAACCTGAAATGGGCTTACTCTCATTTGATATTATTTCCCCGGAAGACCGGGAAACAGCCATGAGGAACTTCAAACAGGTATTGAATGACGAAAAACGCTCAACACAGGAATATACCGCGACAAAAAGAGACGGAACCCCCATGCCCATCATTATATCGGCAGATCCGATAATACGAGAGGGGGAGGCTGTGGGAATACGCGGTACTGTTTTAGATATAACTGAGTCTAAAAAAATGACCGACGCGCTCCGGAAAAGCGAAGAACAATATCGCACTATTCTCGAAAATATAGTAGACGGGTATTACGAGCTCGACCTGAAAGGCAATTTTATCTTTTTTAATAAAGCGATGTGCGACATCCTGGATTACACGGAAGAAGAACCACTCACCATATTCAGCATAAAATATTTGCATAGAAACGGAACCGAGCACTTTCTTGAAATTTCTATTGATTTAATAAAAAATGAGCAGGGCGAAAAAACAGGGTTCCGGGGAATTATTCGCGACGCTACCCATAAAATGAAATATATTAATATGCTGCAGAAACGGAATGACGAAATTCAGAAGGATCTGCAAACCGCTCAATTGATCCAGCGCTCTCTTGTTTCAATTGAGATTCCCATTGTACCGGAAGTTCATATTGATTACCGCTACTTTCCCTTGAAGCTCATTGGCGGTGATTATTTTTCCTTTACTCCCCTTACGGAAGGGGGCCTGGCTGCGTTTGTGGGAGATGTGGCAAACCACGGAGTAACGGCAGCCCTCTTTTTATCGCTCATAAGGGCAACAACCGACCGTTTAGGACGCGCCTTTGCTCTCCATCCAAAAGAGTACCTCAGGCTGTTGAATGATGAATTATTCGATAATATGCCCATGAGTTTCCTTACTGCCATTTACGGTATTTTTCAGTATTGTGATCCGGAAAAAAGCCGGGTAAAATTCACCTTTTCCAATGGCGGCCACCCCTACCCCATTCTATACCGGACCTCAACCCGTAAAGTAGAGGAAATGCGGTCAAAAGGGAAACTGATTGGTATACTTGAAGAAATTGACAATGAAGAATATGACATTTTCATGGAAAAAGGAGACCGCTTATTCATCTACACAGATGGGATTCCCGAGACAATGAATAAAAAAGAAGAGTTCCTGGGATTCGATTATTTACCCGAATTGTTGAGCGTCAACGCGTCCTGTACCCTCAGTGAGACCCTGGATTTTGTTATTAATGAGATAAACCGGTTTAAAGGGAATATTCCCTTTGAGGATGATATTGTAATTATCGGCTTTGAAGTTGGATAAACTGCACAGAACACCCCGTTTTGTATAAGACAAACCTGTCATGAACAATAAAAATCATTATGCCTATGACAGATTTGTCAGGAAATATTTATCTTCCCCCTGTTGACATTCAATGAATTTATGCTTACATTTAAATTAGTTAAAAAAGCCTGACCGGGTTTTTTTTTAAGGTTTACATAAATATATATAAAATATGAAAAAATAAAACTCAGGAGGCTTCCTCAATGGAACCAGCCAATGAAACGCAAGAAATAAACGACCCCAATGCTCTCTCTTCCGAAGAGCTTTTTAGTCTTTCCGAATGGCCTGATGATGATTGTGAAACAAGCGATATGCAAGCTTATACGGACTCTCCCGCTCAGACGAATATGCTTAAATTGAAACTAAAACTTGAAGACGCCCAAAAGCAGTATTACCGGCTTATTGTCCGGGCCGAGGACAGGATAATGCTTAAAAAAATCTATGAAGATAAAAAAGAGTTATCGCCGGTAGAAGACGAGATCTTTAATGCGCTGAACTTTGAGAATCAAAAACTCTTTCATATCCGGGTCGTTGAGGAGAACCTGGTCTCCTGCCTGGAATACAAGCGGCTTACAAAAGAAGATCACATCAGTGTTCTTGATTCCTGTAAAGATATATTATCCGATTTCGACTCGAATTCAGAGCGCTATGAAAAACTGCTTCTTAACCTGGCATCCCGGGGCGTGAGTTCTTCCTATCACCTTTTCCAGGGACTCAGCCTTAACTACAATAAGAAAAAATTTACTTTTAATATGGGCTCATTACTAAAACTTGGCCAGGTTATTATTATGAAATTCCGGAATAATTCCAGGCTCAAGGAACAGGTCCGGGATTATAATTATTGCAAAACAAACCTTCAGGATTATTTAAAAGCATCTCAAGACGGCAGGCTTAGCTCTATTAATATCAAAGCCATTAAAGAGCTCATTACCCGGACCGGAACGCAGCTGGATGACTTTATTAAGGCCCTGAGAGAATGCTTTGACAATCTCCTTGCGTTACGAAATGAAATTGAATCAAATTACGAATTTCTCTGCTACTATTATGAGCTCAAGACGCACTGGTATCAATCCTGTATGAAGCGGCTCCAGCAGATGAACCATGCCAGCGAAGCCAATAAAGAGATGCTCAAACTCTTTAATGAAATCCAAAAATCATTTATTGACTATAAAACCGCCTTTATGAACCAGGGAATTGACTCCTTTGGTCCTGCTGACTGCAGTTTCTATGACTTAAATGAAGTTATCTACACTACCGGTAAATTCCTGAGCTCGGTCTATTTCTGTTCATATAACGTTACTAAAGTCCGTGAAATCGCCAATAGCATCCACCCGGTCGAAAGCTTTCTTGGCATCGGGGAACAGCAAACCGAAACTGCCTGATATCCAGCCCCAATTGCCCCCCAATAATATGCCCCCACGAAGGGGGCGCCTACCCGGAAAATAAAATATCCTTGATAAAATTAATACATTTTCGTACAATGTGACGATAAAATAATTAATAATCAAAAAAACGCAAACAAAACGGACTCTATTACAATGGAAAATACAGAAACAAAAACTGAGCAAAAGACCGGAAACGGTATCAAATATAAAACCATGACCATTAAACAAAAGGTCATGATCGGTATCCTGTGTGTATACCTCGTGGGATTTATCGCAACCAATATTCTGGCTGTATTTGCCATCAGTCAGGTTGGACGAGAGGGAATAATCCAGAAATCGAAAGCCATTACCACCATGGGAGAGGCAATGCGCGAATTCCAGTCGGACAACTGGGAACGGGGTGTGTATCAAAAAGAGTATTTAACTAAAACTCCAAAAGTCATTAAAGAAAAATTTCTCTTCTCCGTACCGGTGTTTTCTTCAATTATGACCATGGAAAAAAAGGCCGAAGAACTGGGATATACATTCAGAGTGCCTAAAAACCAGCCCCGGAATCCCAAAAATGAACCCCTGGGAATTGAAATAAGCATGTTGAAAAAGATAAAAGACGACCGGAAAAATAATGTTGATATCAAAAAAGAACGTTATTTTGAGCTGGATTTTGATAAAAAAAAGATCATGTATTTTAAACCCATTGTCCTTACCAAAGACTGTCTCATTTGCCACGGAAATCCAAAACGCTCAAAAGAGCTCTGGGGACGGGACGACGGAAAGGATCCCACGGGCGGAACCATGGAAAACTGGAAAGCCGGTGAGGTTCACGGCGCCTTTGAAATAATCTATGATATGAAAGATTTCCTGGCCATTGTCTGGGATAAAATTATCATCAATATTTTTATCAACATATCTCTTATTATTGGAGCTGTTATACTCATCCGTTTCGTCGTTAAAAGCGGGCTTTCTCCCCTGGACAAAATCTCGCACGCCCTTGAAGATATCAATGAAGGTGCCGGTGATTTGACAAAAAAAATCGAAGTTTTAAATAAAGACGAAGTTGGCCTGGTTGCCCTTCTCTTTAATCACTTCCTGGATCAACTCAAGGAAATGATCCTTTCTATTAGTAACGCCTCGGGAAGTGTGGCCTTTTCTTCCAGTGAAATGACCTCGTCCAGTGAAAACCTGGCTAATGTTGCCCAGGAACAGGCTTCCTCAATAGAAGAGACTGCCTCTGCTATGGAGCAGATCAAGGCTACCATTGATTCCGTTTCCCAGAATGCCAAAGGACAGGCCCAAAAAGCCAATACCACCACCTCTTCCATGGAATACCTGGCATCTTCTATTGGAAATATCAACTTAAACGCGCAAAATGCCAATAAAATGGCCGAAGACACCCACAATTATGCCATTGACGGGGAAAAGATCCTGGCTGAAACCGTAAGCAGCATGAAAGATATTTATAATGCTTCCTATAAAATCACGGAAATCGTTACAATTATTACCGATATCTCCGACCAGATCAACCTTCTCTCTCTTAATGCCTCAATTGAGGCTGCCCGGGCAGGTGATCACGGCAGAGGATTTGCTGTTGTTGCTGAAGAGATCTCAAAACTGGCAGATCAGACCGCCAGCAGCTCCAAAGAGATCAATACCCATATTCATGAATCAAACACAAGGATCAATTCCGGTTCGGAACTTATGGAACAGACTGCCGAGTCCTTACGAAAAATCATCAATAATGTTAAAGAGACTGCCGCCCTTATGGAAAGCATCGCTCAATCTTCCGATGAATTAAATACTATGAGCCAGCAGGTTACCACTGATGTTATCCAGGTCAATAAAATGTCGGAAGAAATTTCCGTTATGATGGATGAGCAAAGCGCCTCAAGTAATGAAATAATCAGGGCTATTAACCAGATAAATGATATTACCCAGACCGTGGCAAGCGGCGCTGAAGAACAGGCTGCCGGTGCTGAAGAGCTTTCTGCCCAATCCGATCTCCTTAAAAGCGTGGTTGCCCGTTTTAAGACCGAGTAATCTCATGGCCGGGAGTGCATTTGATACATTTTTGTTACATCAATGTTAAATAACCCTGATATGAGCCATATATTGCATCGCATCTATTGACAATAATAAACCGTATTATTATTTTACATTTATAACTAAACAGAAATCAATAACTGCTTTACAACACACCATTAAAGCGGTTAAGATAATCAAAAGCAAGCACTACTACAGGAGGCTCACGTATGAAAAGAATAATACCGGTCATCGCGGCAGAAAGAGAATACGAGGTTGAACGGGGAAAAGATCAGCCTATTTCTTCGTATTTTGGAGAAGACACATTCAATGACAAAGTCATGAAAGACAAACTCCCCAAAGATGTTTATAAAAAACTCCAGGCAATTATTTTCGAAGACAAAACACTCGATATTGATACAGGCAATTCTGTGGCTCATGCCATGAAAGAGTGGGCTATTGAAAAAGGAGCAACACACTTTGCTCACTGGTTCCAGCCCATGACAGGCGCTACTGCTGAAAAGCACGATGCCTTTATTGAATACGATGGTAAGGGCTCCGTTATTGAACGGTTTTCCGGCAAGCAGCTGGTTCAGGGAGAACCCGATGCTTCCAGTTTCCCCAGCGGCGGGATCAGGGTCACTTTTGAAGCCCGGGGATATACTGCCTGGGATATGTCGAGCCCCGCATTCTTACGAAGAAACGGCATTGGAGTAACTCTCTGTATCCCTACTGCCTTTATTTCCTACACTGGTGAGGCTCTTGACAAAAAGACTCCCCTTCTCCGGTCTGTTCGTACAGTCAATAAAAGCGCGTTAAATATGCTAAAAATTCTCGGCAACACCGTATCAAAAAAAGTTGTTTCCAACCTGGGACCTGAGCAGGAATACTTTTTAATTGATAAAGACTTCTACTACAAAAGACAGGATCTTCTTCTCGCGGGAAGAACTGTTGTTGGCGCTCCCCCTGCAAAAGGGCAGGAATTGGACGATCAATATTTCGGCAGCATTAAAGAACGGGTCCAGTCATTTATGCACGATTTCGAAGAAGAACTCTACCGGCTGGGTATCCCGGCTACAACCAGGCATAATGAAGTTGCTCCAAGCCAGTTTGAGCTTGCCCCGTATTTTGAAGAAGCAAACGTTGCCGTTGACCACAACCAGCTGATTATGGATACCATGGTTCAGGTTGCGAAAAGACACAACCTGGCTGCTCTTATGAACGAAAAACCTTTTGCCCGTATAAACGGCTCGGGAAAACACGTTAACTGGTCATTGTCTACCAATGACGGAATTAACCTGTTCAACCCCGGTGACACTCCTCATGACAACCTGCAGTTCCTGGTATTCCTGGTGGCGACGATCAAAGCTGTATATAATCATGCTGATATTTTACGAGCCTCCGTTGGCTCTTCCGGCAACGACCACCGGCTTGGCGCCAATGAAGCTCCTCCCGCGATTATCTCAATTTTCCTTGGAGAGCAGCTTACAAAGATTCTTGATGATATTGAACAAGGTAATGTTGGAAGCGCGTCAGACAAAGATATTATCGACATGGGAATTTCTTCAATACCGATATTAAGCAAAGATACTACAGACCGGAACAGAACTTCTCCATTCGCTTTTACCGGAAACAAGTTCGAATTCAGAGCTGTAGGATCTTCACAATCCATATCTTTCCCGGCAGTTATTTTAAATACAATTGCTGCTGAAAGTCTCGATGATCTTGCCGAAAAGATCAAAGCCAAAGGCGGGGACATTAAGCAGGCCGTAATGTCTGTTATCCAGGAAGAACTGAAAGTGATTAAACCGGTTCTCTTCATGGGCGACAACTATTCGCAAGAATGGCACGCGGAAGCTGAAAAAAGAGGTCTTCCCAACCTGAAGACTACTCCTGAAGCTCTCCCTGCCCTGGTTACGGACAAGGCTCTCAAACTCTTTTCAAAATACAATGTCCTCTCAGAGGTTGAGCTAAAATCCCGGTATAATGTTCGTCTTGAAAAATACGCTATGGATCTCGAGATTGAAGCCAAAACCCTGTATAACATTGGTACGACCCAGGTTATTCCTGCCGGTATGAGATACCAGGCCGATCTTGCTGATAGTATTAACAAAACTGCCAAAGCTCTCGGCGACACTGCCGGTCTTAGCGTTCAAAAAGATCTCCTGAAAAAAATTACCGAACTGATTGGAAAAATCCAGGTTTCTTTAACTGAACTGATAGAAATGAACGAAAAAGGCAGCTCCATGGAAGATGAACAGGCATGCGCTAACTACTTCTGCAATGATCTTAAACCCAAAATGGAAGCAGTCAGGGAAGACATTGACGAGCTCGAAGGACTTGTTGATGACGAATACTGGTCACTGCCTAAATTCTGGGAAATGCTTTTTATTAGCTAAATATAAGTACGGGCACGGCGCGCCGTGCCCCTGCATATAATTTTCAAATAGTAAATTTAAACTGCAAGCCCCCTTCCATAAAATTCTCTCCCCCAAAAGCGATATAATACCGGAAAAAAGGCGCCACAATTGGATTAGCCGCGGAACAGGGAATGGGTAAATTCAATATGCCCCGTATACAGATCCCGTTTTTGAAGCCCGTTATGGGAATAATTAAATAATACCCAAAGTCCATTCCAATAAGCATCCAGCCAAAACCAAATCCCGCGCTTGCGATCATCTCACTGGTCCCTACAATGCCGTCGGCATATACCGATGCCCATATCCCTGAATCTCTATCGAAATAATTTATCCCCACCTCTCCCCCAACAAGAAGCGATTTATACGTAGAGGTTCCTATAGAGACTCCTATGGGAACGCAGGTTGATGATTTATCTTTATCGTCTTTAACGCAGTATGCCCGCGCAGCTTCGCTGACACAGGCAGTTAGAAGTATTATTAACAGCAGGTGTTTCATTCCGGCGGCAGCAGGTGGATCGATTCCATTACCGGCAATGTTCTCATGGCAAAAAGAGACCGGTATTTAACCGCTGTAGTATAAAAATCATAAAACTTCGCCTTCCTGAGAAAGGAAAAATTTATACCGGGCCGGGCATGAAACTGCATTCTTTCTACCAGCTTTCTTTTCTTCGGTTCAAGGGGCGAGAAAAAATTATCGAAATGAATAGGAATGACTAACCGGGCATCAACCTTAAGCGCGGTTTCCTGTAAAAACCTGTCCGTATCTCCCCTGCCGGCAATGCCCAGGAGCAGCACATCCGCTTTTATTCCGTCGTACATTCCCTTTTTAAAGCCCGGGCTCCCGTGATGCACGATCCTCCCCTGTGGATGCTCTATTAAAATTGAAAATACTTTTCCCGGTTTAAATTGCCCTGCCGACAAGGGCAAGGCCGGAGATGTCCTTATTTTTCCGGGGTACGGCACCCTGCCCATGACCGTGGGGCCATGCCTGCTTTCAATAAAGCTGATCTTAAAATTACCTATTTTCATGCTCTCTCCGGGTGTTACCTGCTTCAAGGTGTCCCCGGGCAAACCGGCACTCCTGCCGATATTCAGACTGCTCTCGGCTCCTACAAGCATTGACCCGGTCTTCTCGGCAAAATAAGGCGCGTCGCTAAGGTGATCAAAATGTGAATGGCTTACAATTACCGCATGGGGCTTTGAATTGCCCAGACGCTGTATTGAATCTTCAATGAGTGAGAACTTCGGCTTCAGCGGCAGCCCTAACAGTACCCGCCAGATTCCATGCCTGCTTACATACGGATCAATGAGAATTCCCGACCTGTCATCCCACAGGTATATTCCCGCTGTTCCCAGCCAGGCGATACGGATGGAAGTTCTGTTATAACTCGTTTGAGTATTGTTTTTTAAAATGAGACTTTCGTATATTTGTGCTGCTTCTATCATCCCGGTGCTCCCTGTTTCCACCGTTTTTTTGAGACTCTATAAGCAGAATTATAGCCTCCGGGAGAAGCTTTGTCAAGGATAAATAATCCTCCCCCGTACGGGGGGGATTACCCCCTCACCCTCAAATACTCTTTATCCCTGCGGTTAATCAGCTGAATATACTTCAACACCTTCCTCTTCGTTGCCTCTTCAAATATCTTTAGCCCTTCGTTCCTGCATTTATCGCAGGCGCCTACGGGGATCTCAATTCCCAGGCAGGGAGGATTTTTCGAAGACTCGCTTTCCAGTACGAGAAGGCCGGAGCAGTCATTGCAGATGAGAATCGCTTCGAGCTGGTTGTCCTGGATACCGTCGGTATCATAATATACATTCTTTCTTCGTTCAATAAAGTCCCCCACCCGCACATTCCTGTCAAGGGGAGGATGAAAATAATTCTTTAACACAACATCACTCAACTGCTTAATGTAGTCATCAATCCTGGGATCCTGGCGGATCGCGTCGTGATTATAATCGGGTTCCCGCACATGAGAATAATCAACCCCGGCCATGGCCAGAACGATGCCAAGATTCACGTAAGGCAGCGCGCCCTGGATGGAATAGCCGCCTTCCAGGACCGCGATGTCCGGGTTCAGTTTCTCGTTTAACAGCGCGTATCCGCTTGCGGAAAAATTCATATTGGTAATGGGATCGGTGTAGTGGTTATCCTGGCCCGCGGAATTAACAATAAGATCGGGTTTAAAATCTTCCAGTATGGGAAGGACCATGTTGTCTATTGCGTAGAGAAATCCTTCGTCCGAGGTATTGGGCGGAAGGGGAATATTGATAGTGCGGCCGGCGGCATTGGGGCCTCCCAGTTCATCGGTGTGGCCGGAGCCGGGATATAAGGTCCGGCCGTCCTGGTGGATCGATATAAATAATACATCCTGGTCGTGCCAGTATATATCCTGTGTTCCGTCGCCGTGATGGCAGTCGGTATCAACAATGGCGATCTTTTTTTTGTCGGAGTGTTCCCGGATATATTCTATCATTATTGCTTCATTGTTGATATTGCAGAATCCCCGGTTCCCATGAACCACTTTCATGGCATGATGTCCCGGAGGCCGCACCAGGGCGAAAACCGTATCCACCTCATCATCAAGTATCAGCCTGGCGGCTTTGAGCGCGCCGCCCGCGGATATCATATGAGACTCCGTTGTTACACTCTCCACATCGGGAAAGGAAAAATGTATGCGGTCCACATCCGTGGGTGTTGCCAGATCGGGTTTATACTCGGTAATCCCGTCAATATCAAAAATCCCTTCTTCCCATAATTGATCCTGGGTATATAAAAGCCGCTCCTCCCGCTCCGGGTGAGTGGGTGAGATGGCCCAGTCGTAGGCGGGGAAGAAGATGAGTCCCATTCGATTCGCTGCCTTAATCATGTTTTCCTCGTTTATTCGTTTGGATTTAGTAATATCGTTTTTTTAGTTTCAAGTTTGATGTTTAATGTTTGATGTTTTTTGTTAAGAGTCTCGTTTTTTTAACTTCAAACTTTAGACTTGAAACTTCAAACTCTAAAAAGAACTCCCGGCTTAACCTGGCACTTCACCCGTATATCTTTGCCTGAAGCGGAAAAACCGTCGACCATTTTAAACGATGATGATTCCGTTATTTCAACGCCTGTCTCTTCAATGACTGCGCCGTGTTCTTTAAGATAGTCAACCAGGCAGCGTTTGGCGTCATCTTTGGCTTCATCCAGGCTGTACCCTGTTCCGACCTCTTTCCTCATATTGATACTGGGTACCTGGCATAGCCCCTCCCCGGTATCGGCAAAAAGCTCTATATCAAAGGTTGTTCGGGCAAGACAGGCACCGATCGCGTTGGCTACCTGGTAATTTTCCGGAACCGTCACCGGCATTTCAAATTTTTTCGAAAGCAGGTCCGCGAACCCTTGCGCAGGACCGCCCATGGCATATATCTTTTCCGGGAATATTTTCTTTCCATCAATCATGTCATGGATGGTATATACCGGTTTATTATTCAACTCCCGCACCAGGCTCTCTGCTGCCTCTTTTATTGTTTCCAGCGCGAATTCTACTGCCCCGTCTGCCAGGTCATCGGGTGTTATCCCGTTCTTTTCCGCGAGCCCTATTATGCCCTTTTTAGAGATCCCGGTATTACCGAAGTCCGTAACTCCTTTATAATTAAGGGCATCTATTAAGGCCGGCGCGTCTCCCCCTTCCGCCATTGCAGGGCCTTTCCGTTCCGGGCCTACAAGAACCATTAGACGATTATCACCCTCATTCTTTTTTATCTTGAGTAAGGAGTCCCCGCCAATACCAATGGACCTGGTCTCCAGGGCACGGACCAGTGTGGGCCTGGAATTAAGCGAGATACCTTCTCTTTCTATCAGTGGGGAGCCTGAAGAAAATATGGCTATGTCTGTTGTGGTCCCGCCGATATCCAGAATGATTGAATCTTCGCTTATATTGCACAGAGCTACGATTCCCATAATACTGGCCGCAGGGCCGGAGAGGATTGATTCCACGGGTACGGTCCGTGAAAAAGAGAGCGGCATGGTTCCGCCATCCGCTTTTAGTATATTGATCTTCGCGTTGATGCCCAGTTTTTGTATACTGTCTACGGCTGCATCGGCAAATTCGTTGTAGATTCTCCATACTGCCGAATTATAATAGGACGTAGCTATACGCCGCGGAAAATTTAACTGCCCCGATATTCGGTGTCCGGAAGTTATAAAGTCGGACAGATTCGCGAGCTTATCTTCCAACAGGTTTTCATGGTCCTGGTTCCGTGTTGAGAACTTTGTTACCACGGCAAAAACCTTCAGTTTTTTTTTCTTAAAATCCTTTATTGCCGCAGCAAGCTCTTTGTCGCTCAGCGCCAGTATCTCCGTGCCCCGGTGGTCTATTGAGCCGTTGAGCAAATGAAAAGAATCTCCAATCGCGTAATTCGCGGGATCTATTCCGGGCCCTGATGAGACCACTACTCCCACCTCTTCGATCTTGTTCTCTACAATGGCGTTGGTAGAGAGAGTCGTACTGAGGTTGACCTGCTCAATAGCTGTTTTGTCAATATCCGTTGTTACCGCTTCGAGCGCCGTAATAATTGACCGTAAAAGATCCGTATGATCCGTTACTGCTTTGTGAGATGCCACTACCCCGGTTTTATCGACCAGGACAGCGTCCGTATGAGTTCCGCCTACATCAAGTCCAAGAAGCATGATAGTGTCCTTTTTTGTTTGGTATTGTATATAGTGCTATTTTATGGGGAATAAGATGATATTGTCAAGAAAGATTAGAGTTTATCAAAGGGTATACACTTTTATACAGTTCCTCCCGCCTTCTTTGCCTTCATACAGTGCTTTGTCGACCCACTCTATGCAGCTGTTGATATTCGCATTTGCCCGGTAAAGACAGATGCCGAACGTCAGGGTAACCGACACCCGTTTGCCTCTATAATTAAATGAATATTCCTCAATATGTTTCCTGAGGCTTTCTATGGTTTTCCTGGCTCCTTCGATATTTGTTTCGGGTAATAAAAACAAGAATTCCTCTCCCCCCCACCTGGCAACTTTGTCGACCTTGCGCAGAAAATTCAGCATTACTTCAGAGATTGAGACTAAAACAAAATCGCCGCAGTCATGCCCATAGGAATCATTGATCTTTTTAAAAAAATCAATATCACACAGAATTAAGGAGAATGGGTTGCCGGTTCGTTCATAGCGGTCAATTTCATCATCAATTATCTCATACATCGCTCTTCGGTTTAAAAGTTTTGTTAAGGGGTCGGTTCTGGCAATAGTTTCTATTTTTTTGTATGCTTCGATCAATTCTAAATTCTTTGTATTCAGTACATGGTTCTTTTCTTCTATTTCGTCATTCACTTCCAATAGTTTTTTTTCATAGGTATCGCCGATCCTTATAATTTTTCTTGCCTGGGAAAAAAGCTTTTGATACTGTTTGCTTAATTCTTCATATTCCTCACGTAATTCTTCAAGAGAAATATTCTCATTATTTGAAATCCGGTTTGTTTTTTCCAGCACCTCGCATTCCGTGCGAAAAACAATTCTTGAATATTCATTGTTTTTTGTATTACTCATTACAGCTAACCCATTAAAAAATTATCATATTAAAACCGTTCTGTCAACAGGTAAAACACCTTCAAAAGGATAATTCACTGCTCTCTTTTTACCAAAATATACTTGTTTTTTATTTAGCAATACGATAAAATCAAGACACTAAAATAGTACTCTAACTTTACCGGTTCTGTTGTTTTTATATGAAAAATATAAATATATTATTTTCTCTAATTATCTTTTTGGCTTCCTCCGGGCACCATAGTTACGCCAAAAGCGGTACTGAAGAAGACTTCTTTTACCTGGAACAAATTATTGTCACTGCCACAAAAAAGACTCAACCTTTTAACGAGGCTCCGGCGATATTAAAACCCGTTTAAAAATAATTTCCGAAACAGGCGGTACTGTTGTCAATGTAAATGAATTTTCTTCGGGTAAATCGGTCCTCCTTGGCGGTGGTGAGATCAATTACGAAGGCGCCTCGGGAAGCATTGAATTCAAAACCAACGGCGACCCCGGAAAAGCCTGGTACCAGGTGTGGCGGATTGAGAACAGTGAGTATACGATTATTTCCGCCCAGGAGGTGGATACGAATTAGGGAACGCATAGAATACAAAGTTAATTCTTGACAGGATAATCCGGGTCAGATACCTTTATGCAGCATATAAAACTAAACAAAAAAGAATAATTGTTAAAAGAGACAAATCATGGCAAAAACACAAATTCTTCATATTTCCGATTTGCATATAACCGGGAACAAAGACATTAGCAAACTTACAGCTCTTGGTCAATTATTTGATAGAATCGAATTAGATAAAAAGAACGGTTTCAGGCCCGAATTGGTAGTTGTTTCCGGAGATGTTGCATTTTCCGGCACAAAAGCCGAGTATAACAATGCCAAATCTTTTTTTGACAGTCTCCTTATACAGCTTAATCTCCCCGAAGACCGTCTATATATCGTTCCGGGCAACCACGATGTTGACCTCAAAGCATACCGGCCCACAGATATACCTGAATACAAATCCATGAAAGAACTAAATAATGAATTGAAAAATGAAGAATTCAGAGCCGATTTACTCAAAGGTATGGGCAACTATTTCGAATTCATCGAAACACAATATCCTCATATAAAAAGCAGGCACAATAGACTTGTCCCTTTTGTCAATTCTTATAATACTGAATGCGGAAAACAAATAGGACTTGTTGGCTTAAATTCAGCCTGGATGTCCAGGAGGAATTCGCAGGATAAAGGACGGATCGCGATTGGTGAATACCAGGTCCGGATGGCAGAAAAATATCTTGTTGAAAATAAACAAAATGATCTAAATCTATTTATCTTTCATCATCCCATAGAGTGGCTCTGGAAAAAGGATTCTGAAGCAATTGAACAATATCTTTATAATTCCGTATTACTTTGCGGGCATCAAGTTGAAAAAGGTCTGTTTAATTTAGATTTTAGTAACCAGGGATTTCACCAATTCCAAACCGGCGGATCTTATATGCGGAACGGCTTACTGGAACCGAACATGTTTCAATATATCAACTTTGATTGGGACAAAAATGAAATCAGGCTCGATGTAAGCAAGTATCATAGATCTACACAGAAGTGGGAAATAGATGGCTCTCAGTATTTTAACATGACCTGGGACAAAAAAGACTTTGTGCATCCAAAAGAAATTAGCGAAAAAAAGATTAAAATTGTTACGCTGAAAATAAATAATGTTAAATGCTTTGATGATGTTATAATAAACTTCAACTCTCATACTAATACAGGTTTAATTATTGGACCTAATTCAAGAGGAAAAACAGCAATATTGCAACTAATAGCATTAGGCTTAAGAGGAGTAAAAAACGTACCATTCCCATACAATTGGAAAAACGTTGTAAAAACTGGGGCCAATACGGGCTTGTTTGAAATTAACCTTCTCTTAAATGATGCACTGATACCCCTGAAGTTTGAAATTGATGAAAATGACGGAATTTCATGTATTGAAGGTGAAGATAGATTAAACTCAATTAAAGATAATTTCTTGTTATTAGCATATGGTTCAAATCGACAAATAAAACTCGAAGATACAAGACCCTATATAGACATTGAACCGGTTGCCACTTTATTCGGCGAAAACGGTTATTTAAAGCACATAAAAGCAAGTTCGGTGTTTAAATATTTAGACGATAAATTTGATGCTGTTCAAGAACTGGTAAATAAAGTTCTTGATATTTCATACAGCAAAACCAGAGTTTTTCTTACAAGTTATGACTCAAATAGTTTGTATTTCACCACATCAACAAATCCCGATGATTTAATCCCCATTGAAGCATTATCCGAAGGTTTCAAATCAACCTTTGTATGGCTTTTTGATATGATAATAGAGATTATTGAAGGGGGCGGAGATATAAATAATATTCACGACATCCCCGGTATAATATTGCTTGATGATATTGATCTGCATTTGCATCCCGGCTGGCAGCGTACAATTCTCCCCAGCCTGGAAAAAAATTTTCCATCCATACAGTTTATTGCCACAACGCATAGTCCTTTTGTTGTACAGTCAACAAAAAATGAAAACTTGATAATCCTGGAATTAGATGATGCAAAGAACTCCGTACAAATAGTCAATAAGGAAAGAACTTCCGAATTAAGTTATTCCGCAATTGTGAGGGAAATTTTTAATATCAAATCTCCTTTTAATAAAACCATTGAAGATGAGTTCGATAAATTCAAAAAAATACAGAAAAAAATTAGAAATAATGAAGACTTTGATGAAGAAGAATTTATACAATTAGCGCTGGACCTGGCGGAAAAGGGCGTGGAAGCCGAAGGCGTTGTACGAAGAGAAATAATGAGCCTGGAACAACGAACCGGTAAGGTCTTTAATTTATGGAAAAAATAAATAGAACTCCTGCCCCTGACTGGCTGCAAGAAAAGTATGAAGAATGGGGAAGAGATTGGGAAATAAAATATAATACGACAAGGAATAGTAGATTCATCTGGTATAAAAATAACAAGAAAGGACACCAGGATCTGGTTGAAGAATTATCACGTATGACCAAAGACCATTGCTCATTTTGCGACGCCTATCCAATGGGAGCGCGAATACAACCTACGATTGAACACTTCAAACCCAAAACAAAATTCCCCTTATTAGCATACAAATGGGATAACCTCTTTTTGTGCTGCAGAATTTGCCAGGGAAAAGGAGAAAGATTTGATGATAAACTACTGAAGCCTGATGAAGACACTTATGAGTTTGATGACTATTTTGATATAGATTGGGAAACAGGAAAATTGCTGCCGAATGAAGATGCAACGGATGAAGATAAAGCAAGAGCTGAAATAACCATAAAACTGTATAAGCTCAATGTCAACGGCAAACCGGAAGACAGGCTGGAAGAACTAAAAAAATATGAACAATTAACTGAACCTGAAATTGATACTTTCTCATATAGATTCTTTATTACAAGAGGCTTATATCCAGCCCACGAGCAATCTCCGTAATTATACCCCTGGCACCATCGGTATCGAAATTTTCAACCGCCTCTTCAAACCGGGCAAAAAGCTCACGGACCCGGGAATTCTCAAGATATTTCTTCAGTTCCGGAAGAGAGTCCATAACCATTGAAATGTCGGACTCAAGGAGCTCCGGGAGGGGGTGCAGGAGCTCCTTTACGCGCTCCCTATCTGCCGGGGAGAGCTCCTTTTGTTCTGCTGCGGGATCTTTTTTATTTTTCCCCTGTCTATTCTCAAGCTCTTCTATTGAGTTAAGAACAATAGCAAGTTCTTTCTCACAGCTTTCCAGTAATGTCTCAATATCGTCAAGAGCGCCTTTTTTTATCGCGCTATTCACTTCCGCCGCCGCCCGGGCCAGGGCCTCTGTCCCGATGTTGCCCCCCACCCCTTTCAGGGTATGGGCAATCCGTTCGGCAGTCTTTATATCATTATCCTCTAAAGAGCTGCGAATCTCATCAATACAATCCGCGTTATTATTGCGAAACTTTGTTAATAATTTTTCATATAACTGCTTATTTCCCGCCACCCTTCTAATGCCGTTTTTAAGGTCAATGCCCGGGAGAGAGTCGGGCAATTCACCTGCCTTGATATCAGCATGTTCTATCCCCGCATTTCCAGTCTTTTGAAAATCCCGTTCCCCGGGTTTGATCCACTTTGCCAGCTTTTGAAAAAGATCCACCGGGTCAATGGGTTTTGTAATATAGTCATTCATGCCCGATTCAATAACGTTCTCTTTCACCCCGCTCATGGCATCAGCAGTTGTGGCAAGAATAGGAAGCTCACTGAATTTCGCATCCTTTCGAATAGCAGCTGTTGCCGCGTACCCATCCATAACGGGCATCTGGATATCCATAAGAACAAGATCATAACCCCCGCTTCGCGAAGGCCCCGTAATCTTTTGAACTGCTTCCAGGCCGTTTTCCGCGATTGAAACATTAAACCCTTCAGCTTCAAGAAGCTCTACTGCCACTTCCCGGTTAATCTCATTATCTTCAACCAGGAGAATATTGGCACCGCGTATGGAGTCAAACTCTTCAGGGAGGGAGATATTTTCCAGTTCCACGCGGGATTTTCTTTCAATTTTTTGGCCAAAAGCTTCCATAATTGAATCAAAAAGAATTGACTGCGTTAGCGGTTTTAAAAGAAAACCATCCAGTGCAATATCATCCGATTGTTTCACTATATCCTCACGCCCATACCCGGTTACCATAATAATCGCGGGCTTATTAGAAAGCGTAGTATCCGTGCGAATAAGTTTGGATGTTTCAATCCCGTTTAATCCCGGCATATACCAGTCCATAAGCACCAGCTCGTATTCCTTTGTCCCGGTTTGTAAGGCGTTTTTTAATTCATCTAAGGCTTCTTTACCTCCGCCTACTGCCGATACGGAAAACGAAAAGTCTTCAAGATACTTTCTGTGTATTTCCCTGGCCGATTCATTATCATCAACAATAAGAACCCGCAGGTTTTTTAATTCTTCAGGAATAATCTCACGTTTTTTCTTTTTATTCGCGGAAAGACCAAAATTCGCGGTAAAATAAAAAGAGCTTCCCTTGCCGATTTCGCTAATAACGTCAATATCCCCTCCCATCAATTCAGTTAACCGCTTGCTGATAGATAAACCAAGCCCCGTTCCTCCGTATTTTCTTGTGGTAGAGGAATCCGCCTGGTTAAAGGCCTTAAAAAGTTTTACGCGCTGCTCCTCGCTTAAACCAACACCCGTATCTTGAATAATAAATTTCAAAACTACACGATCCTCTATTTTCTCAACCAGCTTGATTGAAAGAACAATTTCCCCTTCTTCAGTAAACTTAATTGAATTATTCGCAAGGTTAAGCAGGATCTGTCCCAAACGGAGCGGATCACCAACAAGAAAGGTTGGTACATCATTGTCAACAGCGATAATAAACTCCAGGTCTTTCTCATGTGCTTTTATACTAATGACATTGGAAAGATTCTCAACAACATCATTGATATCAAAATCGATCGACTCCATGTCGAGCTTGCCTGCTTCAATCTTTGAAAAATCGAGAATATCATTAATGATCCCCAAAAGATTCTGCGCGGACATCTGCACTTTTTCGGTATAGTTTTTTTGCTTTGGATCAAGACCGGTTTTCAGCAGCAGGTGATTCATTCCAAGAATGGCATTCATTGGAGTCCGGATCTCATGGCTCATATTCGCCAAAAAGTCGCCCTTAGCCTGTGTCGCGGATTCGGCCATTTTTTTCGCTTCTATGAGATCAACTTCCAGCTGCTTCCGTTCGGTAATATCATGCAGAATCTCAATTGCCCCGGTAATTTCTCCTTTTATATTATACAGGGCCGATGCCGTAAAAAAATAATAATTATTACTCCCTTTGAGAAACGGAAGATGGTTTTCACCCGTAAGAACACCGCTCTCTCTTTTAATGCCGGGGTATATTTGTTCAAGCTCTTCCAGGGGTTTGTTCACCAGGTCAACAAGAATAGGTCTTCTTTTCCCATAGAGAGGAATGGAATATTCATAGTCATCTTTACCAAGCATATCGGTGGCTTTAATACCGGTCAATTGTTCCATTGAATGGTTCCAGGCAATCACTCTGCCTTCCGTATCAATAACCAGGGTGGCATCGGGCAGGAAGTCTATAATATCCGACAATTTTTGTTCCGATTCTTTTATCACCTCTTCCGCCTGCTTTCTTTCGGAAATATCCCGCCAGCTGGCATGAATAATCTGCCTCTCCTTATATGGAATCGCCGTAAGCCACACCTCAACAGGAAAAACTTCACCGTTTGACCGGAGATGGATCCATTCAAAATGATTGGACCCTTTACTCATTGCGATTTCCATCATTTTTTCAGCTTTTTCGTATGAAGACATCCCATCGGGCTGTGTTTCCGGGGAAAATTCCGAGGGGTGTAAATCCAGGGCTGCTTCTTTATCGTCATACCCCATCAATTTCAAAAAAGAACTATTGCAGTCCAGCAATTTCCCATTATCGATAATAAGTAAGGCGTCATCACTTTTTTCAAATAATATTCGATACTTCTCTTCACTCTCTTTTCGTTTTTTTACTTCCCTGGCCATTTTCCTGTTCCAATATATAATGACCAGCACAAAGAGAATAATAACGCTCAGGATTTTCCACAGGCGCGAATAATCAATTGTGGTTTCATATTCAGTCGTTATCCATTTTTGATTTATATGGTTCAACTCTTCCTGGGAAATAGAATCAATCCCTTTATTTAATATGTCTACCAATAGAGGCATGTCTTTGCGAACACCAAAGCCGAGATGCAGCGATATTGGTGTTTCCCCCCCGATCTTTAAATTATCCAGGCCCATCTCATTGATCAAATACCCTGAGCTGGAAATTGCTCCAATAAACGCGTAGGCTTCTCCGGCTGAAACTTTCAGCAGCCCTTCCCTGGGCGTTGCCACATAATGATAATCAAGATTGGGGTATTTTGATAAGAACTCAGGCAGGTAGCCGTATCCTTCAACAACAATAACCGGTTCGGCAGGGAGCTCATCCGGGTTCGCAACAACAGGTGCATGATCCCTGAGGATTACAACAACGGGAAAGTTGATATAACTTTTGGTAAAATTAAGATACTTTTTTCTTTCGGGATTTTCAGTTTCCGATAAGACATCAACCTCTTTTGAATTTGACATTTCCAGGGACTGGAGCCAGGTTTTACTGGGAACAATAGTAAACCGTATCCCCAGCCGCTGTTCCAATAGCTTCACGTAATCGGAAACAATACCAATATATTTCCCTTCCTTTGTAAATGATTCCTGGGGCATCCAATTGGGATCTCCGGTAAAACGGATAACAGGATTTTTTTTAAGCCACTCTTTTTCTTTTTCAGTAAGGATGACCCCGGCAGCGGCACTCCCGCCTGCCATAAAAAAAACAAACAATAGAAAAAAAAGCGGCAACAAACGAAATAATCGGGTCATTATAAATCCTTTAAATATTTAAAAATTTTTTTTTAAAAACCATCTCCCCAGGGCATCACTACCTTAAGCGGTTCTTTAACTTCAAATCTTTCCGCGATATTATGCAGCCGGGTTATAATGGCATAATTTGCTTCCTGCCCTCTGCTGATTATTTTTGTACCATTGACTGCTGAAACATCTTCGACAAAGATCATGCCATAATCAAGCTCCTTGAGCGTTACATGCCTGATCTCCATTTTATTTTCTTTTAGAATTACCCTTTCCAGGGAATCAATTACCGCGGGATCATACCCGCCGGGTTTCTCCCGCAGCAGTTCAAGGGTTTTTAACCTGTTTGCTTCAAGAGAATTGATATGATCATAGTCAAAGACAACATGAAGAATACGGGCTCCAACCGGGATTTGATCACCGGCAACTGCTTCCGCCGGTTCACCGGAGCCGTCATAATTTTTGTTTTGCAATTTTATAATCTCCGCTACCGCCTCCATGCGGGGAAGTTTTTTTACCAGTTCATACCCCGTAGCGGGATATTTATCATACAGAAGACTTTCATTGGGGAGTAAATTTTTTCCCGCTGCGACTTTATCCAATATATCCGAAGGAATGGTGATCGTTCCAATCTGGGAAAGAATAACGGCTATTTCCGTTGCCCATGTATCGTCGAGAGACAGATCCTTCGCGATTACCCGGACAAGTCTTCTTATACGGGACAATCTTCCGAATATTACCGGGTTCACCAATGCCAGGATCTCGGAAAGTATCTTCAAACTGCCGGTTAAGGTCTTTTCAAGGAGTTCTTTTTCCTGTAACGCGAATTCCAGTTTTTGCAGGGAATTATAAATCCGGGCCTTAAGAATTTCCGGCTCAAAGGGTTTTGTGAGATAATCATCCGCCCCTAACTGCAAACATTTCACAATACTTTCCATTTCATCAATGGTTGAGACCATAATAACCGGGATATGCTGAATTGAATCATCTTTTTTAATTTTTTCCAATGTTTGATACCCGTCTAATCCCGGCATCATTATATCGAGCAGAACAAGATCGGGACGGTCTTTTTTCATGGAATTAAGCGCTGCCTGTCCATCGGACGCCAGTATGGATGAATACCCCAGGCTCCTGACAAGTTCTTTAAGTATATCAAGATTCATTTCTTCATCATCAACTATTAATATCTTTGCGTTTTCAATCATGAATACGGACCTCGTGTGCTGTATATTTCTAACAATATAACAATAGTAGAATAGCATGTCCCCCCATTGTCAAGATAATTTTTCTTGACATATGCCCGATTTTGTAGTATCACTATTAAATGAAAATAACACTAATTCCAACACACCAGGTTATCGACGATTCCATTCCCCTGTATAAAAGTCTTGGAATACTTGTCTTATCTGCCTGTTTACAAGAAAAGGGAATAGACTGTGAAATAATTGATCTGAAAAATCACAGCAATTCTTCCAAAAAAGATTTCCACAGTACCATAACGCCGGTCATTAAAAAAATTTTATCAACCAGGCCCGATGTTGTTGGATTTTCAACATTAACCAGCAACCTGGTCGTGGCGCTGGAGATCTGCCAAAAAATAAAAGAGACAAACAAATCCATTCATACCCTGCTTGGCGGCCCCGGTGTTTCTTTTTGCGCCCCTGAGGTTCTTTCATCATTTCCCTGTATTGACACAATAATCCGCGGCGAGTCTGAAAATTCTCTGCCCGATTTCATGAACGCGCTGGCAAATAAAAACGACATGGCCCTAATCCCGGGATTGGTTTACCGGGAAAATAAAAAAATCGTCAACACCGGCTGGTCAACACCGGTAGAGGATTTTACCGGACTTCCCATGCCGGCATATCACTTTTGTCAAACTCATGAAAATGAAGACTCAAATGATTTTATCGGGTATGAAATAGGACGGGGATGCCCCCTTTCCTGCACCTTTTGTTCCACCTCAAGTTTTTTCAGAAAAAAATTCAGGGTCAAGCCGGTCCCCAATGTAATAGAAGAACTGTTATATCTAAAAGACAAATTCCCCGGGAAAAAAATAAGAATAAACCATGATCTGCCCACGCTAAACCATGAATATATGTACAAATTATGTGAAGCAATTATCGAGCAGGTTCCCGGGATCGAATGGTACTGCGACTCCCGTCTCGACACCATTGATTCGGGCCTCTTAAAAACAATGAATAAAGCAGGGTGTAAAACTATTTTCATCGGCATTGAAGCCGCGACTTCGAGGATGCAAAAAATCATTAAAAAAAACCTCAACCTGGAAAATTATGAAAATATGCTTAACACCCTGGAGGAACTGGGCTTTAGTGTTATACTCTCTTTCATTACCGGGTTTCCCGGCGAAGACAGCGCCGATCATGAAGCGCTTTTAGATCTAATATTCAAAGCAATATCCATATTCCGGGATAAAGCGGTAATACACGTCAACCTCCTGGTAACGGAAATTGGTTCAGGTTTATATGAAGAATGGAAAGACAGCCTCATTTATGATGGGGGAATACGAGGAAGCCTTGCAGGAGATACGGACATTCCCCTGTCATGGGAAGAACAGAGAGCCATCATAAAAAAACACCCGGAAATATTCGTCAGATTTTTTCACATCAATGATCCTTCCATAAACTGGTCCAGTGTTAGAAAATGTGTTGACTTTGAATCTCTTGCACAATTTCTAATGAAATACAGTCTCATTTTTGCCTATACCATACTGGGCAGCAAGCTGGCCCGGGGTATCATGGAAAATTTTGATTCCATTGAATTACCCCCTCTTAAACGATTTGAAAATACCGATTTTACGGGTCTATTTGAATCCGTCAGAAATCTTGTTTATAATTTATTTGATACTGAAAGCACGGCCAGACAATTCGACGCTATTGCTCAATATGAAATCTCTGTCGCCGAAGTAACCCGGTATAAATCGAATAATTTTTCCAGGCAAATTGAGGTATATTACCCGGTAGAAGACATTTTAACGTTAATATCGGATTTTAAAAATGGCCGGGCCATGAATAGCGAAACGGTGCATCATCTAATACTTGGCTGGGATGAAAAAAATGATACAATGAAATGCGCAGAAGTACCGGCAGAATTAATCTCATTTTTTGTTTAGCAAACTGACGAAATTACTCTTTTTTCCATAAATACTTAAATTTAATTTGACATTAATAAAAATTCGATATTAACTTATAGAAGAATTTATTAATCTAACTCAATCTAACTCAATCAGATTAAATTAGATCCAAATTATTTTTTATATCAATTATATCAAAGGAGGAACATATGTCTTTAATGACCGATGATGAGAGGAGACTATTAACAGCATTAATTTTTGATCCGGCTTTTCGGGAGTACGCAGAAAAAAATGGGATAAAAGCAGCATTAGAGGTATCAACACTAATGGTTGATGACGATACCGTCAAGATAATCGAACTAAAAGGAGCAGCCTGGCTGGAAAGCATCAAGGATCTGAAAGTTAGCGATGTCCCGGCAAAAGTCGTTGGAGAAGTATTCCCCGGCGGAGACAACTGGTAGCAATCAAAGAACGGTAAAGCAGGGTACCGGCATATGCTGTTTTGTGCAACCGGTCCTGCTGTTGCCGGACCCCGGTCCAAAATTTCGGAGGAAGCGTATCAAAGTTACATTAGTCGCTGCATCCCAGGTTTCTTTTCATTATCCCATAGCGCTGTATCAATGTACCGGCATTCTCATACTTGCCTCCTGTCTCCGTGAGCGGAACATTGATTGTGACGTAGTAGACCTGGAAGAATATAACAATCTTTCCCTGGTAAATTTTAATAATATTATTGATTCCGCAGTAGGGAACATTATCGATTCCAAGCCCACTGTTGTGGGACTCTCAACCAAAGCGGTAAATTTACCCGTTGCTCTTGAAATACTCAAGAACCTGAAAGAAAAAAAACCCGCTATTATTACTGTTCTTGGCGGTACGGGGGTGGCATTTTGCGCGAAAGAAATTATCGCCTCATTCCCGGAAGTAGATGTTGTGGTACGGGGAGAAGCAGAAAATGCCTTTACCGAATTTATTGAATCTCTTAAATCTAAAAAAGATTATTCAGCAATCAAAGGACTTGTGTTTCGTGACGGAGAACAAATAATTGACAATGGCTGGACGCAGCCGATTGAAGATCTTGATACACTCCCCATGCCTGCCTATGACCTATGCCGGTATCACGACAGTCCCGGGAAGTATCATGGTGTTGTTCTGGAAGCAGGACGAGGATGCTACCTGGATTGTGCGTATTGTAATACACAAAATTTTTTCTATAAAAAACACCGGTTAAAATCCATTGAAAGAGTGATCAAAGAAATCCGGTATATCCGGGACAATATTGGCGATATCAAAATACTAATCTCCAATGACCTGGTTACCGGCAACCATAAATACATAAGCGGGCTCTGTGCAGCGATAAACGAACAAATCCCCTCATTACAATGGGATTGCGGAGCACATTACGAGTGTCTTACCCCTGAAATTGCTGAAACAATACAAAAAGCAGGATGCGAAGCAGTATATTTAAGCGTTGATACCATGTCCGACATGTTAACAACTGTTGTAAACGGACAGGCCGATTTTTCAGGGTTCCACAGCATTATGGAAAAAATGGTTGCCCAGGGACTTGAAGTAAATCTTTGTTTTATCCTGGGATTTCCGGAAGAAGAAGAATACAGCATTGAAGCGCTTTTCACCTATTCGTTTCGTGCCAAATACCAGTTTCCTTCCCGGGTTCACCTGGAATACTTTGCACTGGTTCCTTATGCCGGTACAATAATCTCTCAAAAGTGGAAAAACAAACTGGCCTATGACGACTATGGAAATCCCGGTTCTACCTTTGTTCCGTTAGAATGGAATAAACTGAACGAAAAAATAAAGCTTCATCCCGAAATTTTTTCTCCCTATTATCATATACATACCACAGAAGAACATAGAACAAACACCCTTAAATATGCCTTAATGGATTTTGTTGTTGAAGGCGCTTTAAAATACAGCATGCACCTGGCATACCTGATCCTTGAAGACGCATTGGCACAGGGAATTATTGCGAATAGTAACAAGATCAGGCTGCCTTCCCCGGAAGCGTATAAAAAAGATGAATACCTGGGTTTTTTAGATTCCATAGGAAATGTAATTTCAGGCTTAATAGAAAAAAATATTGTTTTACAAAAAAAATTGGAGGCCCTGCTTCGATTTGAAATCGTTACGTACCGGGCGTATCATGCCGAAAATCAATACTCTGAAGTAATTGAAGCGTGTTATAATCCTATGGATATTATTACCGGGTTAAGTAATAATAGTATTATTGAAGATGAAAACAATACGCTGCGATACTTTATGGTAATGGTAGATAAAACCAGGGATTTAAAAATCACGGAAATACCTGCCACTCTCGCCAGCCTCTATAAAAACCAAAATTAAATTAAGATTAAATTAAACTCTAAAGCCCACTATAGTGATATCATCTATTTGTGGTTCCTCTCCCCTGTAGTTTTTTATTTTTTTCTTCATAATATCCGGCACCTCAGTAAAAGATTTTTGATGAATTTCCAATAAGGTATCGGTAAACCGCTTTCTGCCGAAGGGAAGCCCTTTTTCTCCGCCGAGCTGGTCAATATAACCATCGGTTGAAAGAAAAAAGACAGCATCTCCCTGTACCGCAATTTCATGATCAGTATACTCAAAATCTTCTCTTGATTTCTTATATCCAATGCTCTGCCTGTCTCCCTTAATGGTTACCACTTCATTATTTTCGCAGTAATACAATGGTAATTTTGAACCGGAATAGATAATCTTATTTTCACCCGGCTCAACATAGCAAAGAGCTACATCCATTCCGTCATCGGAAAGCGCGCTTTCCTTATCCTGGCCCAGGGTTGAACGAACGATGCTGTTCAAATCCTTTAAAATAGTTGCGGGGCTTTTGCCCGAACTTTCTCCAATAATCCTGTTTAATACGGATTTGGCGATCATAGTCATAAATGCTCCCGGCACCCCATGCCCGGTACAATCGATCACCGCGATAAAAAAACTCTCACCGATTTCATGAAACCAGTAAAAATCACCGCCAACAACATCCCGGGGATTCCATAACGCGAAATGACCGGATACATATTTATTAATCGTTTCCGAAAGCGGTAAAATGGAATACTGAATAGTACTGGCGTATTTAATACTATTCATAATCTGTATATTCTTTTCTCTTAATTCTTTTGTGCGATCCGTAACTTTAACTTCCAGGTTTTTGTTGAGATCATCCAGGTCTTTATACATTCGAGCATTCTCAATTGAAATGGCAATCTGTGAAGAAAGGGTATTTAATACTTCCACCCTGTCCTCGGAAAATGCGCCTGTAGTCAGATTATTTTCAAGGTATAAAATACCATTTAATGTCCCCTGGTTAACCAGGGGAATACAGAGTATGGATTTCGGCTGTTTTTCCATTATATAGGTGTCATTGGTAAACTTGCCTTCAACCAGGGCATTATCCAGAACTATATTTTCTTTTGTCCGTTCAACATAGTTAATAATCGCTTCGGGCAGAACCGGAACAGCATTTTCCATGTCCTGGCCAAAAGCAGGTATTGATTTCATAACGATAATATCTGTTTTGTTCATCTCCCCTTCGGCTTCAATAAACCATTGTCCTTTATACGGCAGCAGGAAAAATCCCTTTTGGGCACCGGCATTTTCAATAACAATTCTCATCATTTTCATAAGCAATTCCCGCAATTTAATCTCACTTGAAATTGTATTTGAAGCTTTAATGATTGTTGTGAGGTCAAGCGCGTTCATGTCGCTCACCGTAGAGTCTGCCGTACTCATTGACTCGGAAATCTTAAATTGTTTCCCCCCGGTTGTTGAAATTAATTCAGGATATAATTGCTGCAGTGAATCGGCTTTTGGTTTTGCCCCCCACCTGTTGAAATAATAAAAAGCTTCGGTCATATACCCCCTGGCAATGCTTTTCATTTCTTTTGAAAGACAATACTTCGCGGCCAGCTCATTCGCAATGGCCTGTTCATGGTAAATTTCTTTTTCTTTCGCAACGGTGATTGCTTCATCGTATAACTGGATTATTTTCTCAAAATCACCTCCCGTAACTCGATGCAATTCCGCTTCAATTAAATAATACTTATTTAAATAATTGTACGGATTGCTTTCCCCCAATTTTTTAAAATGTTTTCTGTTTGATTTGATCTTTTTTAAATATTTTCTTTGTTTACCGCTTCCAACTTCGGGATACAGAACCAGTAAAACCATTGTGTAATAAAAATTAAATGTTTGAATAAATGGTGACCCGAACAAACTGTCTATTATCACTTCTGCTTTTAACGCATAGTCAAGAGCTTGATCATATTCATTTAATATATATTGTATAACCACTTCAGCTACATAAAAACTGGCCAGGTACATATCATTATTTGCTTCTTTGTATTTTTCAATAATAGTATCGGTATACTCTAAATAATTTCTATTAAGAGCGGTAATACTGTCTGTGTCTCCTCTCATGGTATAAATACAATATGCATTTACGTCATAGCACATTGTTGTTTGCGGCTGTTTTAAATTATATATATTTTTTTTATATTTTTGCAGCATCTCTCTATCAACAACATCTAAGGGGATACCTGAGGTAAAATAATGAAGCGGTATAAAACTGTATATTAATCCCATATATTCAGTATTACCGACCTCAATACAGGTAGGAATAACTTTTTTCATATAACCAATATTGTCTTTTAAACCAATTCGAAAATGCATGATAGTGAAATAATTATTAAAATAGACAACGGACTTGATATATTTTGAGCCGGATTTGTCGGCTATTTTTTTCGCCAATTCTCCAAATTCTATTCCCGAACGGATTAGTCCCAGATTACTGGACTCAATGGAACTATACACGGCAAAGGCTATGGCCGCCATAGGAGTTATTCCGTATTTAAGGGAGAGCGCGACCACTTTCAGGGTAAAAATAGAAGTAACAAAGGGATTTACCGCAATAGAAACCGGGATACACAACATCATAAGATTAATCGCGGCAATCATTTTCTCGTCTTTCATTTCAGGCAGGTTGATCAAATCCGCCGGTTTTTTCTTACCCAGCGCAAGTTTTGTCTTTGCTAACTCCAGGAGCATTCCTCCTATACCGGGATTAGAC
>JAAENB010000176.1 GCA_024224995.1 bacterium
ATGACAGCTTTAGAAAGCGTACAAACTACAGGTAATGAGAAGATTAAGGGGATCATAAAAGGTTATTCCGAGATAGTAATTGATTGTCTTGATGAGAAGAAAAAGAAAGAATTTGAAATGGATCCCATTCCTCGGTTGAGAGAAATTGGAATGATATTCCCGGAAAATTCAGACAACATAACTGTTGAGCTTGATCCGAAATTAAATCGCTGGCCAACCGCTCATATTTATAGCAAGAAAAACGATAAATGGGTTGTGATTGAAGAGCTGATAAGTGTGTTATCACAACAGGATGGGTTATCGGACATAATAAAGGAAAAGGTTGATGAAGACTTGCAGGATTGTAAAGTTTTAATAAAAATTCCTTTTGTGGATATGCATGTTGATAAGCTGAGTGAAATAAAATTTAACGATGCGGAAATTGTTCTTTCCACCTGCTGTTGATGCTTTGATTTGATAAATACCGGAAGCCTTACTGTATTGGCTCCCGGTATTTATTTATACTGGAATTGTGTAATTTTTTATGGATCAATTAATAAATATTAAAGAGCAAATTACGTCTGTTTTAAAGGGCGGCGATATCCTTTTTATTGTACCGCCTTTTGCCACCCGTGAATACTCAATACTTGGCCCTCATATTCTCCAATCTATTGCCCGGGAAATGGGCTATACCGCGGAAATTCTATACGCCGGTATTCTTTTTTCTTCAATTATTGGGGAAGATTTGTACGATAAAATAAGCCAGCCTTCTTTTAACCTGTTCCGGATGAAATCCGGGGAACGGCTTTTTTCCAAAAGCGCCTATGGATTACCCCTTCAGGGGAAATTTTTCGAATTGGATGCCAATGACGCTCACTATATGACCGAAAGCAGGCAGGAGCAGGTGAAAGCCCTTTCTGAATCGGATGATTTTTCTCCGGAGCGTTTATTGGAATTGGAAGAGACCTGTCTCTCTTTTGTTAATGAAATTGTTCCGGTTATTGCCGCTCTTGATTATAAAATTATTGGATGCACATCAATGCTGGATCAGAATAACAGCAGTGCGGCGCTCTTAAACGGAATAAAAAAAATTCAAGCCCCTGTAATAACACTCATGGGAGGGGCCAACTGCGAGGGCCCTCTGGCGCAGGGTGTTGCTTCGTTAAGTGATTCAATTGATTATGTTTTTTCCGGTGAGAGTGAAATTTCCTTTAAAAAATTTTTACAAGACTGGTCCCGGGGAGCACTTCCCGCGAATCGTGTTATTACGGGCGAGCCTTTACAGGATCTGGACAGTGTGCCTGCTCCGGATTACGAAAGTTTTTTTACGCAGATGGAGCAGTTTTCTAAAAAAGAATTTTCTAAAAAAGAATTCCTGGTTTCGTACGAAACAAGCAGGGGCTGCTGGTGGGGACAAAAAGAAAAATGTTATTTTTGCGGCCTCAATGACCAGGAGAATCGTATGCACTTCCGGCAGAAGTCGGAAGCGAAGGTATTGGAGGAATTGGAATTCATCGCCCGTACCTACCCGGCAACGGGTATATTAATGACCGACAATATTATGCCCAATTCCTATTTTAAGAATCTTCTTCCCTCCATAAGTGAAAAAAAAGATTTTCCCTTACTCTGGTACGAGACAAAATCAAACCTGAAATTAAACGACCTTATTGCCCTGCGTAAGGCCCGGATTACATCGGTCCTTATTGGCATGGAGTCTCTTTCTACAGGGCTCCTTACTATAATGAATAAAAGAATAAAGGCCCGGCACAATATTTTATTGCTGAGAAACGCTCATTCCGTTGGGATAAACATTCAATGGTACATGCTCTGGGGCTTTCCCGGGGACAGGGCTGTTTATTATGAGGAACTTTTAGACCTGCTGCCGCTTATGCGGCATCTACAGCCGCCGGGCGAGTTTATTCATATTTTACTGGAACGGTTCAGTTCCTATTTTGAAAATCCCGGCCATCATCAAATCCTGGATTTACAGCCAGGGGATGTCTATCATACTATATATCCCCCCTGGGCCAATATAGACAAACTGGCTTATTTTTTCACCGGTACGTACCCATGCGAAGGGCATGAAAATCTTGAACTCATCCGTGAGATCGAGGACGAAGTAGACCGGTGGAAAAGTTCATGGGAGAACTGCACCCTGGCAATGAAGAGTATTATGGGCACCTATGTGATTCTCGACAACAGGGATATTCACGAAAAAAGCAAAAAACATATTATTGAGTTTGACCGGGCAAAAGAGATAATGACTGCCGGCGTTTATAAAGAATCTGAGAATCTGAAGTGGGCTGTTGCGGAAAAGCTGGGAGTTGTTCTCGACTCCTGGTATATCCCCCTGGTTACGGCCTCTCCGGAATTGCTGCTGCTGTTTGAAGAATAAAGGGTGATATCATTATAAATATTAAAGAAAAAATATGTTCTGCCGCGGGAGCGGGGGATATCCTGATTATTGTTCCGCCATTTGGAACTATTACGGATATGGCTTTTGGCCCTCATCTTCTACAGGCATTGGCTCGGGAAAAGGGATATACCGCGAATATTCTATACCTGAATCTTGCTCTTGCTTCTCTTCTGGGAGTTGAACGGTATGAAGAAATATTCAGCGCAGCCGACTATTCCATGTTAGGAGAACGGCTTTTCGCCCGCAGCGCTTACGGCATGCCTCCCCTGGGAAATAATCCCGCCTGGTGTACGAATGAAGCTCTGTCCATTGGGGGGGACGAAAAACACGCGCCAATGTATTACGGCAATTATCCTGAATTTAATATGGATGAATATTTGCAAATCGAGAAAATCTGCAAATCATTTATAGAAGAGGCTGTAGAAGCAATAGTATCCCTTTCCTGCAAGATTGTGGGATGCAGTGCCATGACCGGGCAGATCAATTGCGGCATTGCGCTTTTGTCGGGCATAAAAAGAAATGCTCCTGAAATAATTACCATAATGGGGGGAGCAAACGGTGAAGGAGAAATGGCCCGGGGTATTGCTTCTTTGAGTGACTCTATTGATTATATTTTTTCCGGTGAGAGTGAAAGTTCATTTGTTAATTTTTTATCGGCCTGGAGCGCTCAAGAACTCCCGGAAGAGCGTATTATCACCGGACAGGCATTGGAGAACCTGGACGGTATTCCCTTACCCGACTATAGTATTTGCTTTGATCAATACGAGTTTTTTCTCGGAGAGAAGGGGATTCATAGCATTAATACCTGGTATGAAACAAGCAGGGGATGCTGGTGGGCGGAAAAAATGAAGTGTTCTTTTTGCGGCAT
>JAAENB010000177.1 GCA_024224995.1 bacterium
AAGGGGATCAATCAAGTTCCGCTTCAAAGATCATGGTTCCCCGGTGCCATAGGAGTAAACCGAATTGAAAAAGAAGTCTCTTCGTTCCCTGTAAGATAATTTTTTTCTGTACAGGTTCCGGAGAGAATCAGCCGAAGATTTTTTCTGAAAGCGACGTGACGTCACGTCGCTTTCAAGGTACAGGCTCTATTTAAAAAGAGTTTCTTAAGAGAGTAAACTTTGGCAAGCGCAATTACCATATTATAGTGTTTTTTTATTTTTAAAAATTAATCAATTGCCAAATATTGCCATGATCAACTTGAATGGTTCTAATCATAAAAGAAGGTACAGCATAGTGCCCCCCGTCCCTGTACCTTTTAATCAAAAAAAACAAGAGGTAAGACTATGAAACAGGTACGTAAAGCGTCTCAAGTATTCTCATTGGTTCTTCTAATAGCGGTTTTTTCCGGGTGTGAGGCAGGTCTCACTTCTTCCAATAATTCCGGATCGACCGATAACCAGGGAAACGGGTTTAGTTTCTCCGATATGTATTCACGCATGAACGCGTTGGAGGAAGAAATAAAAAATTTAAAGCAGGTAAACCAGCAGCAGCAGGATTTATTACAGCAGGATATTAGTACTTTGAATCAAACTGCCTGGGAAACCGGGGGAAACGCGGGAGATATTTCCTGGAACGGAGGAAGTGTGGGCATAAACACGGCGAATCCCGCAGCGGATCTTGATGTGGGCGGTATCTTTCAAGTAGATACAGCGGCAGAAGCAGTGCAAACAAGCAGGTATGTAAAAGAGTTTTCCGGGATAATAAACGGACCGGGTAATTGGCCAAGCTGTACGCAGGGGGCAAAAACCGTGTATATTGGAAGAATTGAGGATTCAAGTTCCCATAGTTTCATAACAATTGAATTGCTTGGATCACACAGGGGATATCACAACTATAATACCTATTTTGATTATAAAAAATGGGTTATTATGGCAGGAGACTATATCAGTTCCAACCTGGTATCAACATCGGGCGGCGGAGATAAAGTTAATTTGTATAATGGCAGCTCTATAGGTGATTATAATAATATAGAAATTGGTTCCGGGTTTGATATACGCTTGCTGGTAAACCCGCAATGCGGTTCCAATGTGTATTATACCTATGTAGTAAAATATTATTCGGGAGCGGATTTTACGCCCCATTCCACCAGGAACTGGTAACAATTGAAATAAAATTTAAAAAAATTTTTTTATAAAAATTTTTAAGGAAAATTTTCAATATATTAATTGTTATTGACATTAAAGGTGTATGTGTCAATATCCGAAAATAATAATAGATTAAAACTAATAATACCTTAAGGAGAGACTCAAATGGCCAAAAAAACAGCGAAAGCACTTGAAGCTGATCTAAAAAGAAAGCAGGACAAGATAGCAAAATTATCCGATCAAGTAAAAACTGAAAAGGGAATGGTTGCGAATCTTAAAAGCGAACTCGTAGAAGCAAAAAAAGATGAAGCTGCTAAAAAGAAAGCTGCTGCGGAAAAACAAAAAGCTGCTGCTGCCAAAAAGAAAGCTGCTGCAAAGAAAAAAGCAAAGAAAAAGTAGTCCAAATAGAAAGGCCGGGAATGAAAAAACAGTTTATTTAAACTGCTTTTTCATTCCCGGCACCTTAACCTGCTTCAATCCTCTCATCAAACACCAATTACCACAATAAAAAAGATTTAAAAGCATTATGCTGATAGTTTTTGTCAAAAATTGACAGTTGCTGTCAGGAATTAACACTTACACGCGTACATATACGCATAAATAGACAAGCATCTCCTCCGAATGCCGTATTAACGGCGTTTTTTTACCGGATCGATAATTTATTTTGCTATAAACCGCGTTGGCATGGAACTTGCATATATAATAAGTAGATGAAAATTTTTAAATTAGGAGAGTAAATACAATGAAACAATTACAAGTAAGTTTAATAAGCCTGGTTTTAACAGCGCTGGTCGCTTTTTCCGGATGTGAGGCCGGACTTACCAGTGGAAATGATTCCGCAGACGGTTCCGGTGAACATTTCAGTTTTTCCGATATGTATAACACCATTGACACATTAAAAAGTGAAATAGAAATTTTAAAATCGGGAATAACCATGGCAGTACCAGCCGGGTCGGTAATCTCTTTTGCCGGGGGAACTGTACCCGCAGGCTGGCTTTTGTGCGACGGAAGAGCCGTAAACAGGGAAGAGTACAAAGGATTATTCGCTGCAGTTAGCACCATGTACGGCCCCGGAGATTCATCATCAACATTTAATCTGCCCGATTACCGCGGTTATTTTCTGCGAGGCTGGGATAACGGCTCCGGAAACGATCCTGACGCCGCAGGCAGGACCAACCGGGGTGACGGAACCACGGGGAATGCAGTAGGAACAGTGCAGGATTTCGCGGTGAAAGATCATGAGCATTATTATAGCTCTTTAACATCTAATGATGGAGATCATACTCATCCATGGAAATTTGATGCAAATCATAGTTATGCTGAATTTCTTGCCGATCATTATCATTTTTCAATAAACAAGGGATTGAAGGGGCATGATCAGCAATCTTACGCAAATCCTGCTGAAGCTAATATTTTTTCAATAGGAGCTGCCGGAGAACATAATCACTCAATTTCGGGAAATACCGACGGCTATGGAGAGAGTACTTTTGAAACAAGGCCCAAAAATAAAAGTGTGATGTATATTATTAAATATTAAATTTTGGGTTTATTTACAATGTCAGGGAATTAGTCCTGTCTTTCCGTAACAGGAGGCACGGAAGCCGACGCCCCTGTGTAATATAGGATGTATTATCACAGGGGTGTAGGAAAGACAGGACTAATTCCCGAGCGCACCCTAAAAAATTAAACAGCTCCCCTCTTTCCCCACATTCAACCGTATACTTTTTAACTTGATAAAATACCGTATGGTGCTATGATTGGATTTTGAAAACGAGTTCAGGAATCTATCATGGAAACAGTTGAAAGAACGATTATAAAAAAAGGGCCGGTTTTTTTCTCTTCGTATGAGCCTGGTTCGGCAATAACAAAGGCAGCGGCACTGGAGCCCGGAGATCTTATTGCGGAAACAGAGAAAGCCGGTCTTCGTGAACGAAGAGGGGCTCAAATTTCCGTAGCCCGGAAATGGGAGCAGGTACGCGCGGTAAAAGAGGAAACCGGTGAAGAAACAGCCTGTATTGTGTGTAATGCCGATGAAGGAGATCCCGGAGTATTAAAAGACCGGGTACTTCTGGCGGAAAACCCGCGGCTCCTTTTTGAAGGCATGGCACTTGCCGGGTACGCGGCAGGAGCGGAAGAGGGAGTCTTTTTCCTCAGGAAAGAATACGGGGATCTAAAAGAAAACCTTGAAAAAGTTCTGGGTACAATGAGAGAAAACAACTTCCTGGGAACAGCAATAGCCGGAAAAAAAGGATTTAATTTTGATATTAATATCCGGACAGGGGCCGGAGCCTATATCGCGGGAGAAGAGTCTCCATTAACGGGTGTTGAAGAAGGCAAGCGTGCTGAGACAGGAGAACAACCGGCTTTTACCGCGCAAAAAGGATACCAGGGATCACCGGCAGCGGTGAATACCGTAGAAACCTTCTGTAGTATGGCAAGAATAATCGAAAAAGGAAGCGCCTGGTTCGCGTCCCTGGGAACGGGACTGTCAAAAGGGACCAGGATACTGAGTATTTCCGGAGATTGCGAAAAGCCCGGTATGTATGAAGTAGAGTGGGGGCTTTCCCTCAGTGATATTATAACAATGGCACAGGGGATCAATACCGGGGCAATTGTGTCCGGCGGACCGGCAGGGATCTACATCAATGAAAAAGATTTTTCCCGGAAGCTCTGCCATGATGACCTCTCCACAGGCGGTTCCATACTCCTGGTACAAAAAGAAAAAGATCTGTTCGATAATATCCTTAGCAGTGCCCGTTTTTTCGCGGAAGAGTCCTGCGGCTGGTGTGTACCCTGCCGGGCAGGGACCGTACTGCTGAAGCAAAAACTGGAAAAGATCTCTCACGGCAGCGGAATCGCTCAAGATCTGAAAGAACTTGAAGAATGGTGCGGGATTATTCGAGCGGCAAGCAGGTGCGGTCATGGACAGAGCGCGCCCAATCCCATCATGAGCAGTATAAAAAATTTCAAAGAAGTATATGAAGCAAAGCTTAGAAAAGGAGTAGATTACGCCTCTGATTTTGATCTGGACAAAGCACTTGAACAGGCACGGGAGTTGAGAAGAAGGTGATCGGTGGCCCGGAGGGCCGGGTTATCGGTGATCGGATAAGAAAGGGATCGGGGGTCAGGGGTCGGTAAAGAGAAAGAGGATCGTAGAGGCGGTGGAGACAGGTGCAAGGAACGAGGCAAAAGGCGAAGAGTAGGGGAGAGGCATGCCTCTCCCTGGCGACAAAGGGGAAAGGGGAAACAGGATAATGAGTGGAATAAGGTTTTTTATTGATGAAAAAGAATGTATCGCGCGAGAGGGGCAGACAGTAACAGGGGCAGCCCGGGAAAATGGAGTATTTATTCCAACGCTCTGCGATTTTAAAGGGCTTACCCCGGCAGGAACCTGCCGGATGTGTACCAGCAAAATAAACGGCACCTTTGCGGCAGCCTGCACCACAACAGTGTCGGAAGGGATGAAAGTGGAAAACGACACACCGGAGCTGAATAATATCCGCAAAGCTATTGTGGAAATGCTCTTTGTGGAAGGGAATCATCAATGCGCCATTTGTGAAAAGACAGGAAATTGCGATCTCCAGGCACTGGCGTACCGCTACAGAATGCTGGTCTCCCGTTTTCCCTACCAGTTCCCGGTAAGGGAGATCGAATCATTAGGTCATAAAATTTTAATCGATACCAACCGCTGTATTCAATGCATGCGCTGCGTCCGGGGCATAGTCACCCCCGAAGGAAAACATATTTTTAAGATGAAACGGGATCACAAGGAACTGCAATTAAGCCTTGATCCGGAAACAGCCCCAACAATAAGCGATAAACAGGCCATTGAAGCAATGCACATCTGCCCCGTAGGAGCAATCCTGGGAAAAGGCTCCGGGTACGCAACCCCAATCGGCAAACGCAAATACGACTCCCAACCAATAGGAAGCGAAATTAACAAAGAAAACTCAAAGAAATAAACTTGACGAAAAAAAGAAAAAATAATACCATTCATGTTAATTCTTTTAGGTGAGACCCGTGCTTGAGGGCGATATGCACCTGCTGTTGACACCCCAAACCAACCCCCCGGGATTATTTTGGGGTGTCAACAGCAGGTGCATATCGCCCCCACCACAACCGTAATCCCTCTAAAAAAGGGTACCTTCACAAAACAAGTTCTATGGATATAACAAAAGAATCTCTACAACAAGCCATAACAAACCGGGACGCCACCCGCATTGCGGAGGCACTCCTGAGTTTCGATCCGGCAATGCAGCTGCAAGCCATAGAAGCGCTCAAAAATTTAGACAATCCCGCAGCCATTCCATACCTGGTTTCCGCGTTGAAAATATTCGGAGAAGATATCCGGAACGCGGCCTTTCAAGCCCTTGTTTCCAAAGGGGAATCAGCAGTAAAATCACTTATTCGAATTGTACAAACCCCGGTAATTTCCCATGTCCCGGAGACTGTATTGGGAGACGAAATTCTCTCTGAGGATGAGGAATTACTTACCACCGGTATTACGGGAGTAATAAAAGCACGGGTTGTAGAGATACTTGGAGAGATTGGAGACAGAAGCGCGGTTCCGGCTCTAGCCCAGGCACTGGGAAATAAAGATGAGGACTATTCAGTAAGAGTCTTTGCGGCAAGCTCTCTTGGAAAAATCGGGGACGCGGAAGCGGTTACCGTACTTATTTATTGTTTAAACTGGAAAGATATTTTTATCAATGACAATGTTATTCAATCCCTGGGACAGATTGGAGATACTCAAGCCGTACTGCCGATGATGGTTGCCCTGGCAAAGGACCGGGGAATTGATTATTACGGACTCTATTTTGTTCTCAAAGAAATGGGAGCGGCAGCAGCAGAAGAACTTGTTCTCTTGTTAAATGAAGATGATGTTGATATTCGCGCCCGAACCTGTGAAATGCTTGGAGAACTGAGATACAAACCGGCAGGAGAACGCCTGATTTCCCTGATGCAGGATGATGCCGCCCGGGTTAGAAGAGAAGCGGTAAAAGCCCTGGGTAAAATCGCGCCTCCCGCAGTTATAAATGACCCTGTGGTTGTTCCGGTCCTTATGCAGCTTCTTAAAGATGAACTGTTGGAAACACGAATCGCAGTGATTGAATTGCTGGGAACTATTGGAGATGATGAGGCAGTAGAACCTCTTTTAGATGAATGCGCTAATCCGGAACCGGAAATACGGATAGCAGCAATACGGGCTCTTGGCAGGCTGGGGAACAAAAGAGCCGCGGACAGGCTGCCGCAATATCTTGATGATGTGGATTGGGAAGTAAGAAAAACCCTTGTAGCCGCCCTGGAGCTCCTGGGCCATGAAAAGGCCGCGATATATAGAAAAAACCTGGAAGAAGACCTTGAGGAGTTATGATGATTGATAATACAATACGATCTGCTATTGAAAAAGAACTTGAACGAATAGAGCAGGAAAATAACCTGGAGATCCTCTATGCCTGTGAATCAGGAAGCAGGGGCTGGGGCTTTCCGTCTCCCAATAGTGATTATGATGTACGGTTTATTTATATCAGGCCGGAAGAATGGTACCTGTCAATAAGCGAAAAACGGGACACCCTGAATTTTCCCATAGCAGATGACCTGGATATAGAAGGATGGGATATCCGGAAAGTATTAAAGCATATAATGCGCTCAAATCCGACAATACAGGAGTGGCTCAGGTCCCCGGTTATTTATAGTTCCCGGTATAACCTGGCAGACCGGTTAAAAGAATTATCGGGCAATTATTTTGCGCCAATAGCCTTTATACATCATTATCTTGGAATTGCAAAGAATTCAATGCGGGCACTCTCGGAAACCAGTGAAATTAAGATTAAAAAGCTTTTTTATGTACTCCGCCCGCTTTTTGCAGCGCTCTGGGCCGGACAAAAAAAAGAGATCCCGCCTATGGAATTCAGCATCCTTTTGGAGATGCTCAACAACCCATCGGTAAAACAAAAGATTGATGAATTGCTGAAACTAAAAGAAGTTTCGGAAGAATCGAAGACCATAATCCTTGACCCGGAAATGCACGATTATATAGAAGCACAATTCACCGTTTGCGAATTATTACGAGAACAGTATGAAACACAAATATTTTCACCCGGGCAATTAGATAAATTTTTTTTCGAATTGCTTAAGGGCAGGAAAAAATAGATCAGAAACTAAATAATATTGCGAGCTGCATCTGGTCTGGAAGCTTCGGTTCTAAATTTTAGTTTCTTAAGAGCAGCTGACCCCGTGGTGGCGTCTTAAGATAAGGTATTCCGAATTACGTTTTTCTGTATATTGAGAGACACGACCGACCCGGTGTAGCGGGGAAAAAATACGGAAGAAAGTCCAAAACAGGTTTAATCTTTTTCCGGGTAATTAACCCTCGGATAAAAAACTTCGAACCTTGAACTTTCTTAAAAGAGGACTATTATGAACATTGACGATTTACGGGAACAGAATCTAATTATCTTTGAATGTATCAGCGGAAGCAGGTCATACGGCCTCGCAACCCCCGCGTCCGATACCGATATAAAAGGGGTCTATGTCCTGTCAAAAGAACAATTTTACGGCCTGGATTATATTCCCCAGGTAGCGAACGAAACAAATGATATCGTTTTTTATGAACTCAGGCGTTTTGTAGAGCTCTTATATAAAAATAATCCCAATATCCTGGAGATGCTGAATATATCACCGGAACATATTTTGTATAAACACCCGCTCTTTGACCGGTTCAAACCCGAGCTCTTCCTGTCAAAAGAATGCAAAGATACCTATGCCGGGTATGCCATGACCCAGCTGAAAAAAGCACGGGGCCTTAAAAAAAAGATTTTGAACCCCATGGCGGAGGAGAAAAAATCGATACTCGATTTTTGCCATGTCATTAAAGGGCAGGGATCAATCCCCGTATTGGAATGGCTGGCGAGTAAAAACTACGGGCAGGAACAGTGCGGCCTGGTTAATATCCCGCATATGAGCAACCTGTACGCGCTCTTTTATGATACGGGGAGCGGCAAGAATTACCAGGGAATAATCCGGAAACAGTATTCCGATGAAGTAGTCAATTCCAGTGTGCCCAAAGGGGAGGAACCGGCAGCCATACTCTACTGCAATAAGAATGGTTATTCTTCTTATTGCAAGGATTATAAAGAGTATTGGGAATGGGTAAAGAAGCGGAATTCAGAGCGCTATAAAAATACAATTGAACACGGAAAAAATTACGACGCTAAGAATATCATGCATACTTTTCGTTTGCTCGATATGGCAGCTGAAATCTTAAAAGAGGGGAAGGTCATTGTAACACGTCCCAACAGGGAAGAGCTGCTTGCGATAAAATCAGGAACCTATTCATATGAACATCTCATCGCGGAAGCGGAGAAAAAGATAGAACTAATAGAAGCACTTTTTGCGGAATCAACGCTGCCGGAAAAAGCGGATAAGGATATAGCGGAAAAACTGCTGGTTAGTATCCGGGATGAGTTTTACGGGTAATTATTCGGAAAGGCTCTTCATCCATTGAATGATCGTTTCCGGGTATTTCCAGGGATGGGAGTAGAAAAAGTGAGTACCGTGAACGTGTTCTGTTTCAAAGGAGAACCGGGTTTTCAGGAAATCTTTTTTAAGAGCGCTTTTGGAAACTTTGCACCTCCTTCGGAAAAAACCTTCCATGCGCTTTGTTTTGGCGTAACAGTAGAAGTCTTTCCCGGAACAGACGTGAAACACGGGTATTTGTTTTTTTCGGTACAGCATTTTTTTATAAACGGCAGTAATCTGCTGCCCGTAACTGTTTCCCGGAGACATAAATATCAACCCTTTAATGTTGTCGGGGTATTTAAGGAAATACTGTAAGATGAGGACACAAGAATAACTGCTTCCCTGAAGAAATATTTTTGAGGTGTCAACAGAAGAGCCGAAGCGCAGTTTGATCTCTTTGATGCCCATACGAATATCATTAAAAGAGCCCCAGTAGATATTACCTTTCGCGCGTCTCCAGCCTGTTTTTTTATTTTTGTAGAGCAGGGAATCACCGTGCCCGCGCATGTCAATTGTTAAAACGTTATATTCATTGAGTACGGCCGGCCGAACCGGGTAATAGGACCGGTCCGACATCAGCATATGAATGTTAACAAGAAGGGGTTTGCTTTTATGTATAGACGGATGAAAGGTGGCATGGATCTTCCAGCCGTCCAGGGTGGAATAAACCAGCTCCTGCTCTTCCCGGGGCCATTGGGCAGTATTCGCGGTTCCCGGAAGAATCAGGAGAGTGATTGTTATAAAGATGAGAAATAAATATTTAATGATTGTCTTCTTTCTTAGGTTTTTTCAATTTTTTTACTTCGTTAACGGTTAAACCGGAATATTTGGCTACTAATTCTATATCCATTCCATCTGCAATCATACTACTTGCATTTTCTACCCTTGTTTCGACTTTACCCTCGACTTTACCCTCGATTTTACCCTCGATTTTACCTTCGGCTTTGCCTTCTTTCCTGCCTTTTCGCATTCCTTTTTTATGGCTTTCTTTAAACTCCCTGGCTATAACTTCTGTCCAACCCATAATTTTCTCCTTTTTGTTTATGATCCTTACCAGGCTTGAGGGGATGTCAATTCCCTGGTGCTCTAGCCTTCTGAATAGAAAATTGAACAGCATTTGCACCTGTTCTTCTTCTTGTAATATCGCTACTGCTTCTTTTGCCGTTTCCTGTATTGACTCCATATCCCGGTCACTTTCCAGGGCAAAAAATGAACCGATTAAATTCTCAAATTTTTTCAAATTATCCTTATCAAAGCGTTGTATGTCCAGCATAAAATACTCAAAATCAGGAATAAATCGTCCTACCTCTCTATCAAATATATCAATTATGTCCTGAAATTTCAAGCTAATATTCCATTTTGTATCTCCCCTGTAGAGCACAACGGGGATTACCACTGGTAAATGAGTAAGCTTTTCTTTCTTTTTTTTCGCCTTTTTTTGCAGCATTTTTAGTATAAATTCATAACAATTTGCCAGGTACGAAAACATTCTTAAGGGCATCCATTGATCAATTTTTGATTGAAATTCAATTAATACATAAAGAAAGGTCTCCTGTTTCCGGATTTTTCCGGAGTTGTGATCTCTATACGAGGTAGTAAACTTAAACATGATATCTGATTTCTTTTTCTGATAGTTTTTACTGATGAAACTGGTATTGACTATTTCAGTTTTGTCAAAATCTATTTTTTGCCTCCATTTAAAGGGGGTAAAAAATGTCATGAATTGTTCGTAAACGACCCTGTTGCTGAAAAATTCTTTGTAAGCCCTGTCGTAGAATTGAGCCTGTTTCTTCTTGCTTTTTTTGTTCTTTTTTTTCTTAATAACCATAGTAAATAATCTCCCAATTAAAATAAATGTATAATTTCGTTAAAATGTTTAGAAATAAGTATTAGTGAATAAATCCATCGAGAGTAGTAAAACCCCCTATATATTAATACGAATGGGAATTGAAAATCGTAAATTTTTTTCGCATTTTTTTGCAATTTTTTGCAATTTTTTTTATTTTGGGCTCAAATCCGGAAAAGGGCAGCATTTATACCCGGTTTTATCCTTGACTTCCACCTGAATCGCTTCAAGCTTCAAGCTTTAAACTTCAAACATGAAACTTCAAACTTTTTTCAAGAGGGGCAATTATGGGAGAATGGCATAAAACAGGCTGTGTCTTGTGCGCGCAGAATTGTGGATTAGAGGTCTATATAGAAAATAACAGGATCGAGAAAGTAAAAGGGGATAAATCGAACCCACGGAGCCGGGGGTATGTATGCCGAAAAGGGGTGCATGTAGCTCATCATCAGCATCACGCGCAGAGACTAACCCATCCCTTAAAAAAATCGGGCGATTCCTTTGTAAAGATATCATGGGAAGAAGCCATTGGAGAAATCGCGGAGAAGTTTAAGAGAGTTGTTGATGAGCACGGGCCGCGTTCATTTGCCTATATGGGGGGCGGAGGCCAGGGATGCCATTTTGAGGCGGCTTTTGGCGTAACCCTGCTCCGGGGTCTTGGCTCACACTATCATTATAATGCGCTTGCCCAGGAGTTGACCGGGATTTTTTGGGCACAAGGAAGACTTACCGGCAAGCAATATCTTTTTTCCATACCCGATGAACATGAAACGGAAATGCTTTTTGGCATTGGCTGGAACGGAATGGTGAGTCACCAGATGCCGCGGGCGCCCCTGGTGCTGAAAGAAATGGCAAAGAACCCGGACAAGCTTCTTGTAATAGTGGACCCGCGAGAGTCCGAAACCGCGCAGATAGCGGATATACACCTGGCAGTGAGGCCGGGAACGGACGCGCTGATGCTTCGGGCAATGATACGAATTATTTTAGAGGAAGGCTGGGAAAAGAAAGAATATATCAAAAATCATGTGGATGGTTTTGACAGGGTAAAACCCTGGTTTGAAGGTTTTGACGCGCGCCGGGCACTGGAGGTCTGTGAACTCGATTATGAAATGGTACGCACGGTCTGTAAAGAGCTGTGTGAGCGAAAGGCAAGCATGCATCCCGACCTGGGAATTTATATGAACCGGCACAGTACAGCAACAACCTATTTGCTAAGCATACTAATGGCAATAAGCGGGAACGCCTGCGTCCCCGGAGGGAATGTAATACCCGGAACCTTAATGCCCCTGGGCGGTCATTCCGATGAACGGGATCCTAAAACCTGGCGAACCGTAGAGACTAATTTTCCGGCTTTAATGGGATACTTTCCGCCAAATGTAATGCCGGAGGAAATCATGAGTGACAAGCCCGAGCGTTTGAGAGCCTTGCTCTGTTCTCAGTCGAACCCGCTTCGTTCTTATGCCGATACAACAGCCTATGAAGAGGCGTTTAAAAAACTGGATATACTGGTAACCTGCGAACTTGCAATGACAGAGACAGCACAGCTCTCTGATTATGTTCTCCCGGCACGGTCGGGATATGAATCCTGGGACGGAACCTTTTTTCCCTGGACCTATCCGGAAGTTTTTTTTCAGATGAGGCGGCCAATTGTAGAGCCCGAAGGAGAACCGCTCGAAGTTGGAGAGATAATTACCCGAATCGCCGATTCCATAGGTCTTATTCCGGAGATCCCTCAATCCCTGGTAGATGCCGCAGAGGGAGGGAACCGGCTGCAATTCGGCATGGAGCTCATGAAACGCGGAAAAGAGGACCCAGCGGCATTTAAAATAATGCCTTTTATTCTTGCGAAAACCCTGGGCAAAAAACTGGGATCAGGGAACCTGGCAGCGCTCTGGGGACTGCTTATGACAGCGCCGAAGAGTCTCAAGGAAAATGCCCTGCGAATAGGATTTAAGGACAGCCCAATACTTGGAGATGAACTGTTCCAGGCAATTGTTGATACCCCCCAGGGTCTCTGGATAGGAAAATGTGATGTTGATAATAATTTTGCGTCGATTCAGCATGAGGACGGGAAACTGCATATCCATGCGCCTGAAATGGAAGAGTGGATTCTGGGCATTGAGCCCGAAGCGGAAGAGCGGGAGCTTACGATGAATAAAGAATATCCGTTTATACTGCTTGCCGGAAGACATATGGCAATGAATGCCAATACCTTAATGCGGGATCCCTCATGGAACGAAGGGAAACGAGCCTGTACCTGCGCCATGCATCCCGTAGACGCGGAAGCCGGAAGTTTTGCAGACGGACAAATGGTACAGGTCTCAACAGAAGCAGGCTCCGTAACAGTAGAGCTTGAAATAACAAAAGAGGTCCGAAAAGGGCAGGTCCTCATTCCGCACGGATTCGGCCTTGACTACAATGGCGAGGTTTACGGAGTCAATGTAAACCGTTTAACAAAAAATACTCATCGCGACCCTTTTGCAGCAACACCACTTCACCGCTACGTTCCCTGCAAAGTAGAGGCTGTGTAATTTAAAAGAAGAAACGTTGTAATATAACGTCAAAATATCGCAAAATTAAATAAGCACTTTAAACAGTATACAGCCGGGAGCTAATCCCTCTTCAGAATGTGAGGACTGTTTGACCGAAGGGAGTTCCGCAGCATTCAGAAGAGGGATTAGCTCCCGGCTACGCTGATAACCAAAATTCAAACTGTGCTGTTCAACAGAAAAAAGGAGTATCATGAACATCGGACCATATTCATACGAAGATTTTATAAAAGAGATAATCAGTTATCATGGGAATCTTGCCCCGGGTTTAATTATAGGCGGATTTATGGTTGAGAAGGCGCAAAAGGAGCTTCAGGGAGAATTTTTTGATGTGATTTGTGAAACCGGCTCCTGCCTTCCTGATGCCGTGCAAATGCTTACTTCCTGTACAATAGGGAACGGGTGGCTTAAGATCATAGATGTGGGCAGGTTTGCCCTGACATTTTATGAAAAATATACCGGGAAAGGGGTGCGGGTTTTCCTGGAGGCGGAAAAGCTGGACCGGTGGCCTGAGATAAAAAACTGGTTCATGAAACTAAAACCCAAAGCAGAGCAGGATCGCGACAGGCTTGTGAATGAAATAAAGGAGGCAGGAATGGATATCCTGGGCCTCCGGGAGCTTGTAGTGCCAAAAGATTTCCTGGGAAAAAAGGGCTCCGGTCCAATAAAGATCTGTCCTGAGTGCGGAGAAGCATACCCGAAAAATCATGGTGAAACATGCCGCGCCTGTAGAGGGGCTCTTCCGTATAGTTCCGGGGATGAATAATTATATGGCTATAAACAAGAAAAGGGCTCCCGTTTCCCGAAGCCCTTTTCCATGGCTCCTGTTTAAAGGCAAGGAGCAGACCTGGTAAGAAAAAGGGCATTTCCTTATTCTTACCTTTTTTTAAAATTATTATTATAATTTAATTAGCCAATTAAAATTATAGAAAAAAATTGTCAATATTTTTTTTAATTTTTTTTTGGGGGGCCGGGAGCCCCTTCACCCGCTTCTTGTATTTAATCCGTAGACGGAGATTTCTTGCGATTTGCCTTTCAGGTTGAACATGCCCATTGTGGAAAAGCGAGCCTGCAAAGATGAGTCAATATTTTTATATACGGTTTCCGAGATTACGCAGGGAGAATGAATTTTTTTCGTAACTGATTCAAGGCGGGATGCCACGTTCACGGTATCCCCAATAACAGTATATTCCATGCGTTCCGAAGAGCCGATGTTGCCGGCCAGGACCGTGCCAAAGTGTATGCCAATACCGTTCTTAATGGCGGGAAGATTTTTTTTACGCATCCCATCACTGAAAGCCGTGATTTCGGAAATAATATCGATTGACGCGTTTACTGCCGAGTCGCAGGCATTTGTATGATCATCAAGACCAAATACGGCCATGGCAGCGTCACCAATGAATTTGTCGAGAATACCATTATATTTAAAAACAATATTTACAATTATGGAAAAGTATTCATTTATTATTTCAACAAGTTGAGCCGGTTCAATTGTTTCGGAAAGCGTTGTATAATCACGGATATCCGTGAACAGAACCGCGACCCGGGTATTACGGCCGCCCAGGCTTGAGCCGGAATCACTTGAAAGAATATTCCTGGCAATAGAAGGATTCATATATTTGCCAAAAACGGTTTTAATTTTTTCTTTTTCCTGCAATCCCCTGATCATTTGGTTGCTGTGATTGGCAATGAGGCCCAGCTCGTCATTGCTTACGGCGGGAATGTACGTATCATAATTTCCATTGTTTACGCGGGTAAAGGCTTGTAATTGCCTTTCAAATATTAATTTCAGGTTTTTACTATATTCCCTGCCAACAATAAAACTACCGCCAAAAACAACAGCAAAAACAAAAATAATTTCCGCGGCAATAGCAGTAAAAAGAGGAGCCTCTTCTGCTATGAGCTGTTCGTGGAGAAACATAATATCTTTATAAATAAGCAGCAGGAGAATAAAGATAAGCATGAAGTATGATATCCCTAAAAATGAGATGAATTTTTTTGAGATAGAGAAAAACTTTTTATCGTCCTGTTGAATTTCCGGAAGAAAAGAGGCTGAACACATGGAATCAATAACGGAACGTTCATAATCAAGGGATAAATAGATTGATATAAAAAAACCGGTAGTAGCGCAGCCCAGGACAATTTTTAAACCGCTGCCCGGAGGAAATGTATACAGGATATAATTGCAAATAGTAATGAGAACACCGATAATAATGCAGACCGATAGTTCAAGGAGGGCGTACTTGAGTGTTGAAATGGAGGGTTTCCCGGTAATGAACGTATATCGTAAGGCCATTCTTATGAAGAAACCAAGCACAAAAGCTCCCGTATGGATGAGTAAAAGCACTGGGATAGTAAGAGTTTCAATATAGGGACAGACCTGGCCCCCATAGAACGTAAGAAGAAGGACACTTATAGCATAGGCTATTATCGTTTTTAGGCTGCTGTTCATAGTTTTATCCCGAAACCGTAAAGCGGCATATAAACCGTGAACCTGTGCCCGGCTCACTTTCCGCGTGTATGGTGCCGCCATTTTTTTCAACAAATTCCTTGCAGAGAATAAGTCCCAGGCCGGTCCCTTTTTCTCCCGAGGTTCCGGGCTGCTGGTATTTGGATTCAATAATAAATAAATTCGGAAGTTTCTCCACGGGGATGCCGGTACCGGTATCGCTTATGATCAATTCAATGGAATCACTTTCTTTTTTTAGCGATACTTCCACAGTCCCGCCGGGGTTGGTAAATTTAAGGGCGTTGGTAAGAAGATTACGAATAACCGTATCAATCATGTTGATATCTGCCTGGATGATACGATCTTCGCTTACGGATTTTTTGATATCAATTTTTTTTTGTTGAGCCATTTCCCGCACTAAGGCGATATTTTTATCGATCAATAATTCCAGGGAAACATTTTTACTGTGATATTCCAATAGATCCTGCTGTATTCGAGACCAGGAAAGCAGGTTTTCCAGAAGAGAAAAAAGGTTTTCCGCCGATGTTCTAAAATGGTTTATTAAGTCTTTCAGTTTGTTTTCATCCAGTCTGTCAATGTTTTCCATTATGCTGGCGAATGATAAAAAAGAGACAAGCGGATTTTTCAGGTCATGGGCAATAATAGAAAAAAAACGGTCTTTGTTGGCATTCAGCTTTAAAAGCTGTTCGTTCTGGTCCAGTATCAACACATTTTGTTCGTGTAATTCCTGCTGCAATTGGCGCAGGGTAAGGTGTGTTTTTACCCGGGCTAAAACCTCTTCCGCTTGAAAGGGTTTTGTAATAAAGTCCACACCGCCGCAGTCAAAGCCTTTTACTTTGTCCGAAGTTTGTCCCAGGGCGCTAATAAATATCACCGGGATATTTTTGGATTGAGTCGCAGCTTTAAGGGCGCGGCAAACTTCATACCCGTCCATTTCGGGCATTAATACGTCCAACAGGATCAGGTGGGGAAGTTCTTTTTGGATTGTGCCCAGGGCCCGTTCTCCACTGGAGGCCGGACGAACCCGGTAGTCCTTGCTTTGAAGAATTTTTGCTAAAAGGTGCAGGTTATCCGGTTCATCATCGACTATAAGGATGTTGGGCTTTTTGTTCGGTTCAGTATCGTTCATCATCAATTTAATTCTATAGCAATTCAGGGGTAATGTCAAGGTTTTTCAATACTTTCTGAAAATTTTGCTCTATATATATTTTTTTCTTGCAATATGGGATTGGATGGGATTAAAATTTTATCATGAAAAAAATATTAATCGTAGAAGATGATGCCGCAATTGCTACAGACCTGGAAGTCACCCTGAAAAGCTTTGAGTATGATATTGCCGCAATAGAGACCTCAGGAGAGGCAGCTGTTTTGAATGTTGAGCGGTATAACCCTGATCTTATACTAATGGATATTGAACTGCCGGGAGAGTATAACGGAATAGAGGCTGCAAAAAGAATAAAAAAAATAACGGATGTCCCTGTTGTATTTCTTACTTCTCATGCGGAAACAACGGTTATTCAGTCCGCCCAGGATTCGGAACCGTACGCGTATCTTATAAAACCATGTAAAAAAGAAGAATTGTATGCCACTATTCAAATTTCACTTATTCGGCATGAGATGGAACGCCGGTTGAGTGAATCGAACCGGGCTCTGGAAGAAGAGGTCGAAAGAAGGAAAATTGCCGAAAAGGAACTCATGGAATACCAGGAAAATCTTGAGCAGATGGTGGAGGAACGGACTGCTGAATTAAAAGAGGTTAACCTGAAACTGCAAGCAGAAGTAGATGCTCACCTGAAGGCGCAGGAAGAGGTCGTAAAACTCCTGGTAATGGGCTTATCGAATAAAGAGCTTGAGTGTCTCAATCATATGGCTGAGGGCCTGGGCAGAAAGGAAATCGCAAAAGAGATGGATATTTCAGTTACAACGTATGATATACACCTGAGAAACATAAAAAAGAAGCTTAATATAGAAGAAAAAAACAGGATTATCAAATTCGCAATTGAATACCGGAAGTATCTCTCAAGAAACTAAATTTTGCTTGTGCGCGGGCCTTGAAGTAGTATGGACTCTTTGGGTTGCTGCGGAACTCGCGTTGCTCAAACAGTCCTCACAACCCAAAGAGCCCATACTACTTCAAGGCCAGATGCAGCCCGCAATACTATTTAGTTTCTAACGTATTTTTTCCCTGCTACACTGGGTCGGTCGTGTCTTAATATACAGAAAAACGTAATTCGGAATGTAAATTATGCCTGCCTGGAGTGATGCCTCGGCAGGTTG
>JAAENB010000178.1 GCA_024224995.1 bacterium
AGGCGTTGCACTGCAACGTCTCTCAGAACCAAACCCTTGGCCGGAGCATCTTCGCAAAATAGACCCCGGTATCGACACAGTTTCTTCCGTATTATTTCCCGGCCATCCGGTGTCTGAGCGGAGCCGAAGACCCGGGTCAGCTGCTCTTTACAAAACCTTCTTTAACAGGAAATTCCTATAATAAAACAGGCAGCCATTCAAGAAAAAAAATTCTTTACTATTCGCGTACAATATGGTACTAATATTTAACCTTTCTTTCCAGAGAAAATGAGTCGATGCAGAAAAAATCAAAATCCAAAACCAGCCTCAGGGAATCCCTGCGCCGGGCAGCGTCCCGGATTCCGGGTATTGGCACGCTGGTACCAACACCGGCAATAGAGCGATATGAACAGGAACCGATTTTTAACAGCAAATTCTTTTATCGTGAATTGGGCAGGGAAAACAACATAACCCTGGTATTCTGCCACGGCACTGGCGACCTGGGCTCGGATGAATGGGAAGAGGTGTTGCCGGCGCTGGAAAAAGAATATCATATTTTTGCTTTTGATCTGCCCGGGTTTGCCCGGTCGGAAAAGAAAAATAAGCTGTACAACCCGGAGCAGTACTCCTGGTTTATCAAGTGGTTTATTGATACAAAAACAACAGGACCGGTTTACCTGGTGGGCTATTCCATGGGGGGAGCGCTCAGTCTATATTTTGCCGGCACTTTTCCCGGGAGTATAGAACGCCTTATTATTATTGACGCGGCCGGTATACTGCATCGAGCGGCTTTTACCAAAAACGCCTTAACCGGCCAGATAGGAAAGGGGCTCAGCGGCGTGCACAGACTAATCCTGGAAAAGCCCATTCGCATGCTCAAAAAAATGATCCATTCGGCAGTAGAGAACATTGACAGCAATATGCCTCAGGATATAGACGATGAGTTGAATAGCCGGAGATTTCGGAAAATACTGTTTTCGGGCGATCCCGTACGTATTGCCGCGGCTGCCCTTATCAATACGGATTTTAGCGGGATTATAGAAAAGATCCGTGTTCCAACCAGAATTATCTGGGGAGAAAATGATCCCGTTGCCCCGGTTCGTACCGGCAAACTCCTTGCTCTTTCCATTCCCGATAGTTCTCTTGCCGTAATTTCCGGAGCGGGACACAATCCAATGGCAGGGTCAAAAAAAGCCTTTATCCATTTATTAAAAAAGGCTCTTGATGGGAAAAAAACTGTTCCGCACCGGAAATTTATCAACCTCTCACCCACTCCCGGAAAACCGGTAATAGAGATACGGGGAAAGCGGAATAAAATCATCAGCGGCCAGTATACAGCAATAAGCCTGAAGAATTGTGTAAATGTCACCATACGCGAAGCGGTAATAGGCTCAGTAATAATAGAAAATTCCGGTGTAACCATTGAGAACAGCAGTATTGCTTCGGACGGGAATATTGGCATTACAGTCCGGAGATCAAGAGTCCGCATGACCGGGGTCTCCGTTTCCGGGGAGCCTGCTATGGTCCTGGATGATTCCCAACTGGATATGGCCGGATGCCGGTTAACAGGAAAAAGCGTGTCAATAAAATCGGAAAAAGAATCAACAATAGTCTCCTCTGTCTCCCGGGTCAGCAGTGCCAAAAACAGAGGAGCGATTCATGATATTATGAAGTTGAATAAGGGCGATGAGTATTGAAGAAAATGAGAGCGATGCGGACTTTGCTGAAAAAGATCCGGTAGAATAAGATCCTGTGCGGCGCGAAAGCGTCGCAGCAAAAAAAACATTGACATCTACCCCTATTTAATAATATTTTCTATAATAATACTTTTAATATAAGTATTATTATAGAAAATATTATTACTGTAACCAAATGAGGAACATAAATGCCGTTACCAGCAACAGAAGAGAAATATACCTACACCGACTACCTGACCTGGCCCGATTCCGAACGCTGGGAACTCATCAATGGTATTGCCTACAATATGACGCCGACTCCTTTACGGGAACACCAGGATATTTCTCTTGAACTTGAGGACCGGATTCGGGAATTTTTCAGAGGTAAAAAATGCAAGATGTATCATGCTCCTTTTGACGTCCGCTTCCTCGAGCCGTCACAAAAGGGAAAAAAAGAGTATAAGGATGATGATATCATATCAGTGGTTCAGCCCGATATCCTGGTTGTTTTTGATCAAAAAAAACTTGATAAGAGGGGCTGTATTGGCGCGCCCGATCTGATTATCGAAATACACTCACCTTCAACGGTTCAAAAAGATAAAATTGATAAATTTGATCTTTATGAACAGCATGGCGTAAAAGAATACTGGCTCGTTCATCCCGATGATAGAACCGTAACGCTGTTTAAACTGGAGAAAAACAAAAAATACGGCAGACCGCTTATTTTCACCGATAAAGACACAATCTCCTCAACTATTTTCAAGGAGCTTTCCATTGACCTGAAAGCTGTTTTTCAATAATCGATAAAATTATTCCAAAGATCTTTCCGCAAGTTGTGCGGGTTTAACACTATTTGGTACCTTACTCCCTGAGCATTTCCGTAACAATCCTGTCTTTTTCCTTGCGGGAGAGGTGTCCCCGGTTCGTAAACAAAATCCGTTCCCAGGCACCGTAAATGGGATTGGGCAGTACAATGAAGCGGCTGCCGAATTGGTTCCTGTGTTTGTCGGTTTCGGAAAAGCGTTCTTCAATTGATTTGGTTTCAAAAACATTGGAAAAGTCATTGAGGTTGTCCCCCACGAGCAGGGCGATATAATGTGTTTCCCCGATGGAGTCAAACCGCCCTTGTTTGCTTGAAGGCCCGGTTTTTAAGATTAAGTGGTCTTTTTGTGCCTGGGGAAATTTCAGTTTGATAAGGTTTTTTATGGTAACTTCTTCCAGGACCTGTTTCCTGTTGGAAAGATAAAAGACATCGAATCCTTTTGAAACAGCGTAGTCCAGAAAGTCTTTTGCACCGGGAACCTCTCTGGCTACGGCCCGGCTGCACCAGTCGTCCCATCCCCGGGGATAATTCCACCCGTCAGTGACCGACCTGGCCTGGTACCCGGTTGTGAGTAGAACGGTCTCGTCCAGATCAACAACAACAGCCCTTTTTTTCAAGCGCTTCACCGCAGCTTCCCGGTCTATCATCATTTTACCCAGGTTAAACGCCTGGTAGGTAAGAGCCCGGTATTCAGCTGATTTTTCCAGCCACGCGATACTCATAAGCAAGGATTTATTTGATGATTTGTTTGATGATTTGTTTCCACACCCCGTAAAGACCATAAGGGCGCAAGCGGCTGAGAGGATAGAGGTTTGTAATGGTGTTTTCATGCTTCTCCTTCTGTTATTATATGCGCCCTGGATACGACTTTCCTGATGATCAATTCAAGGCTGCTTATATTTATCGGTTTTGAAACATAGTCGTTCATTCCCGCTTTTAAGCATTCTTCTTTTACCTCAATGGTCGCGTGCGCTGTCATTGCGATAATGGGGATTGAAGCCTGTTTTTCTCCGGCCTCTCCCTGACGGATCTTTATTGCAGCTTCCAGCCCGTCCATTTTCGGCATTTCAATATCCATAAGTATGAGATCGAAATGCTTATGGGCCACGGTTTCCAGTACTTCTATTCCGTTTGTCACGTTTTCGGCCTGGTGGTTTAACTTGCCCAGCGTAATGAGTGCCAGCCTGGCATTTACTGCATTGTCTTCCGCCACCAATATCCTGAGAGGCTGGTTTTGCTCTTCCCGCAGTTCCGGTATTTCATTTTTAGCCGGATCGGGTTTTTCGCTGTGCTGCAAATAAACATTAAATGAAAACGTGCTTCCCTGTCCCGGTTTACTGCTTACCCGGATCTCTCCGCCCATGAGTTCAATAAGCTGCTTGCTTATGGCAAGTCCCAGCCCGGTACCCCCGATCTTCCGTACATAGGAGGTGTCTACCTGGCTAAAGCTGTCAAAGATACTTTCAAGTTTTTCTTCCGGGATGCCCACCCCCGTATCCTCAATTGAAAAAAGAATTGGGATCATATTCTCGCTTTGTGATTGGAGCCGCTTGCCCGGTCTTTCATCTTCCGTGTATTTTTCCACGGAAATGGTTATTCCTTTCTCTTCAGTGAATTTAATCGCGTTCGCAACCAGGTTTATTATTATTTGCCGCAGCCTTCCTTCATCACCATTGACATACTGGGGAACATCTTTTCCTATGTCCAGAATTAAATACAATCCCTTTTTACCTGCCTGAACATTCAGTGTTGTTACAATGGACTGAAGAGCTACTTTGAGGTCGAAACTTTCTTGTTCGAGATTTACTTTACCTGCTTCGATTTTTGAAAAATCGAGAATGTCGTTAATGAGCTTAAGCAAATGGTTGGCCGAATCTTTTATGGTTATGAGATACTCTAATTGTTCCGCTTCCAGGCTTGTTAATAGTGTTAAGTCGGTCATCCCGATAATTGCGTTCATTGGAGTTCGTATTTCATGGCTCATGTTTGCCAGGAAGGCGCTTTTTGCCCGTGTCGATAATTCGGCCATATCTTTGGCCTGGTAAAGCTCCTGTTCCATCTGCTTCCGCTCGGTAATATCAAAGATCGTTCCGTCTACCCAGAGGGGAATTCCGTCATCTCCTGAAAATGCCTGTCCGTTTTCCGCGACCCAGCGTTCATTGTTGCTGGCATCTATAATCCGGTATTCAAGAAGAAAATGGTTTCCTTCTTCCAGCTTTTGCATCCTGGTGCTGTTTACATACTCCCTGTCATCGGGGTGTATGATACCGGGATAGGTGCGGAGGGGAAGTTTTACAAAGTCCGATGCCGGGTAGCCCGAGAGATGCTCCATGGCATCGCTCATGAAATACATTGTCCAATCGGCGTCAAAGGCCGATTGGTAAATAACACCGGGAATATTTGATATTAAATTCTTGAATTTATCCTTACTGAGCCGCAGCGCGTCTTCCATCCATTTATGATCATCGACTTTTTTTCGCAGCTCCGTAATAGTCGCTATAATTTCCTTCTGAACCTCCAACCGGTCCTTGAGATCTTCAATGACCGATATAAGCTCCTCTTTTGTTTTATCCCGGTAATTCATTCTTATATTTTACAGGATCGATAATTTTTATCAAGGAATTTTTGTTTCTATTATTTCGATTTCATAAGCATTCCGTGCTGGCTCTTTAACAGAACATTATTCTTCATAAGATTGGATATTCCTTCTGCCATATCCATGTCCCTGATTGTGCTTTCCGCCTGCTGAAGATTGAGATAGTGATAACTTTTTCCCTTGATCCGGAATGTTAAAATATTTGATTTCACTCCCTGAACGATCCGTTTCTTTTGAAGTTTTTTCATCGCCTCATCGACAATTCCAATGGATTTATAGAGGTTGCGGACTACGTCGACCCTGTTCAGCCCCAGTTTTGCTGTTGTTAGTTCGGGAATTACCTGCTTGGTGTTGAATTGTGAAAAGCGGGCGTTCATATCGATCTGGCGCAGGAGCTGGTTAATTTCCGACTGGTTATATCCCCGGTCTTCCGCGGTGAGAATCCCACTGGAAGAGCGGAGTATGAGCAGGCGGATTCTCTTGAGCAGTTCATGGTCCTGTGCGATTGCCGACTCCACATAATGATGAAGGTTTCTCATATTCGCGTCGTTCATGGACTCCTGCCGCAGCTGCTGCAGCAGCTTTTCCATCTTCTCCGCTACAGCCAGGCCAGCGGGATCGTCTGCCGCGCTGTTGATCCTTTTGGCAGAAGAGAGCCTGGACATGGCTTTATTGAGATTCCATTGAGTGAGTTTACTCTGGTGAAGTATAAACTGCTTGTTTCCCCTGTTGTATATGAAAAAATTAGACCCATTGGGCCTGAATAAACTGTCCTGGGCTAAAAGTGTTCCCGACAGAAGCAGTATTGTTATTGGAATGCAGATATAGTGTAAAAATCTCATTTTTCGACCTCCTTTTCATCCTGATATTATATCCGTATAATACCTTTTATCATAATAAAATATACTATCGATTTTTAGTAAAATCAAGTTTTTTGCCGGGTTCACGCTTTGAAAAAAAGGCAAATCTCTTCATCCGTTTGGTTAGCTCTTCTTTGAAGATATCAACATCACCCTGAACCCCTTTGAGAATTTCCTCATGTTTGAAAAATTCCAGTATCCGAATATTCGTGAGTTCGGGTTTAATATAAATATCGGGAGGGAAGTTTTCTTTTTTGGTATTCACAATGGAAGCCTGCATAATTTGCAGTGTTGAGAGAACGCTCTCGATCATACCGGGGAAGATCTTATGTTTTTTCGGGGTTTTTTCCCCGGAAACATCTATGGCAATACAAACATCACAATCCTTACGGATAATATCATAGGGAAGGGGGTTTATCACTCCGCCGTCGATGAGAACCTGGTCGCCCCATTGTACGGGTTTAAAAACCATTGGCATGGACATGCTGGCCCGGAGCGCAGTTACGAGATTGCCGCTTTCCAGTATAACTTCATTTCGATTCCAGAAATCCGTAGCCACAACTTTTAACGGGATCTTTAATTCTTCAAAAGCAGCAACAGGCAAATATTTGCTGATAAAATTTTCCACGCCCTTTCCTTTAACCATTCCCTTGGACCGGATTAGCGAGAAGTCCATCATCTTGCGGATATCCTGAAAATTAATTTTTTTCAGCAAAAGCTTCATTTCAAACGGGCTCATACCGGCCGCGTAAAAGGCGCCGATTATGGCCCCAATACTGGTTCCGGAAATGACCGACGGCTTGTACCCCATTTCATCAAGTGCCTCAAGAAACGCGATATGCGTCACTCCTTTGGCTCCGCCGCCGCCTAATGCAATACCGACTTTTTTCATAGTACCTCTTAAAAAACTAAATTGTGTTTGTGCGCGGGCCTGGAAGCATCCCTCTCTTCTAAATGCTGCGGAACTCGCGTTGCTCAAACAGTCCTCACATTTAGAAGAGAGGGATGCTTCCAGGCCAGATGCAGCTCGCAATACTATTTAGTTTCTGACGTATTTTTTTCCCGCTACACCGGGTCGGTCGTGTCTTAATATACCGAAAAACGTAATTCGGAATGTAAATTATGCCTGCC
>JAAENB010000179.1 GCA_024224995.1 bacterium
GGAACCGTCTCCTCCGGCGGTGGAACCCGTACCAGTCTCAGAGGAACCGTCTCCTCCGGCGGTGGAACCCGTACCAGTCTCAGAGGAACCGTCTCCTCCGGCGGTGGAACCCGTACCAGTCTCAGAGACCGTCTCCTTCGGCGACGGAACCCGGGAACCCGTACCGGTGTCAGAGGAACCGTCTCCTTCGGCGGCGGAACCCGTACCGGTCTCAGAGGAACCGTCTCCTTCGTCGACGGAACCCGTACCAGTGTCAGAGGAACCGTCTCCTTCGGCGGCGGAACCCGTACCGGTGTCAGAGGAACCGTCTCCTTCGGCGGCGGAACCCGTTCCGGTGTCAGAGGAACCAAAAGAGCTGGACAAAATACAGGATGATATAAAAATACTGCCCGGAAACGGAAACAAAAATGGTGGTTATAAAAATGAACTATAATGCGATACGAAAAGCAGACCAGGAAAGCAGGGACCAAATGCTCAAAGAAGAGCTTGGCCCTGAAAAAACCGTAATAATCGAAAAATTCGGTCTGCGCTGCAATGCCGGGCTGGACTGGGAAAAGTACCACACAGACTACCCAACCCAGGTCTGGTTCAGCCATAAATTCGCGAAGCGGAACAGTCCCCTGCGGATAATCTTCCGCATATACCGGCTCTGCTTCGCGAAAGTAAAATACTTCGACGCCAACTGGGACAAATACACCCCCTGTATGCATGACTGGCAGCAGGGTTTTAAAGAGACCGATATTTCAAATATGGAGTTCATGCGCCACGACCCAAGCGGGATAGTCCTGGACATGAGAACCTTTGAAAAAATTACCGATATCAACGATTTCAGGGCAATGTGCGCCTATCTTGAAAGCCTTGAGACAAAAGAAAAAAACCAATAAAAGTACTAGTGATGTTGTATTGATCCTGTACCGACTTGTACCGGTTTTAAGGCAAGGGCACAGCGGTATACAGCATGCTGAATAAAAAAGCACATAACAGAACAAAACATTTTGCCAATTCCGCCTAATAGTTCTTGATAAAACAAGGAATAGAGCTATAATGAAACAGGAATACAAGAAATTATGAAAACAGTTGAACAGCTTATAGAAAAAATATCTGCCGAAGTTAACATCAGGTTTACCGGCTATAAACCCATAACCATTAAGCGTATTATGGGAAACCGGATATCCGGTCTTAATGATCCGGGGATTGACTCTATTGAAAAATATATATCTTTTGTTGAGAACAACAGAACCGAATACAGTAAACTCATTCAATCCCTTACCATAAATGTAAGCAGCTTCTTCAGGGATTCCTATGTATTTGAAACCATACAGGCACGGATCCTGCCTGTCCTGTTAAAGAAAAAAAACCTGCGAATATGGTCTGCGGGCTGCGCCGGAGGCGAAGAGCCCTACTCAATTGCCATCCTGCTCAGAGAACTCCTGAAAAAAAAAATAGAGGAATATCAAATAGATATTTTCGCTTCCGATGTAGATACCCAGGCGCTTGAAAAGGCTCAAAACGGCTGCTATAATCGAGAAACACTCTCCGGAACAAAACTCAGTATTATTGATACATACTTTACCGAAATAGAAGACCGTTTTCAGTTGAATACACAACTCCTTCCCCGGGTACAGTTCTCTGTTCATGATACGGCATCGGATTCGCGGCCAATGCCTCCGGAAAGTATATTCGGCGACTTCGACCTGGTTCTGTGCAGAAACCTGCTTATTTATTTTGCCGATGGGCTGTACGAAAAAGCCATGAATAATATTTATCAATCATTAAAAAAAGGAGGCTTTCTCGTACTTGGGTTAAGTGAAGCATTGTCTCCAAATACGGCAAGTCAATACAGAGAAATTCATCCGGATCTTCGGATTTACTCTAAAGTATAAATTAAATGTTGATATCCGCCTGACGAGGGAATAAGTGTTATGCAAAAAAACAAAAACAACCCAAAAACCCGCTATCCCTTTTTTGCAGCCATAAACTCCCGGCTCATTATGATCTTTTCAATATCGTTTACTCTTATATTTGCGGCAACAATTCTGTTTGTCTATTTTTACCATAAGAATAGTGTTGCCACGAAAGCATACAGCGAGTTAAATACCATAGCCAATCTCAAAAAACACCAGCTCCGGGAATGGATGGAAGAGCGGCGGGACGATGCCAGGGTTCTGGCCCAAAATCCCCATGTCTATAGAATACTCCGGACGAACCGGCAGGACAGGAGAACCCGGGATATTACCTATCAATACCTGGGAAAAATACGGGATGAGTACGGTGTATACCAGGAAGTATACATCACTGACGCATGGGGAACAACATTGATTTCAACGGACAGGGATCATATTGGTCTTAAGACGGAGAAAAATTTTATAATAAAAACAATACAATCCCGGCAGATGGGGTATCAAAAAATCTCCCGCCTGTCGGGCCGGAAAGCGACGTTCCGCCTGGTCCAGCCGGTATTCGATCCCATAAAGAAAAAAGAACCGGTGATTGGGGCTGTTGTTCTGGTTACGGACATAGAAGAGATTATCAATCCCATGCTCCAGGATCGTGAAGGAATGGGAGAAACCGGAGAAGTCCTCCTGGTAAACGAAAAGGGAATCTCACTTATTGAGCTGCGCTGGAAAAAGAATACAGCTCTGCAATACCGGATTACGGCCAAACCTGCGGTACTGGCAGCAAGCGGCAACGAGGGAATAATTGAGGCAAATGATTACCGGGGCGAACCGGTTATTGCGGCCTACCGGCATTTTTCCTTCCTGGAATGGGGAATGGTGGTTAAAATGGATAAATCGGAACTCTTTAAACCCATTCAAACCCTTCTTAACATCCTTATTGTAATTCTTATTGGAGGAATTCTCCTGTTTTTCTTATTAACCTTCTATACAAGCAGGTGGATAACCGTTCCAATAGAACGACTCAATGACGCGGCCCGTGACATTTCAGCCGGCAGTTTTTACCTCCGTGCCGATGAATCGGCTCTTGGAGAACTGGGGCAGCTTGCCGCTTCATTTAATATCATGAGCTCCAGGCTGGCAATCGAGTTCGAGAATTTTAAAGGAATAGAAAGGGTAAACAGGGCTCTTACCGCATCCATAGAAAGTGAGGAGCTGCTGCAAAACGCACTTGATGCCATTGTAAAACTCTTTAACTGCCAGTCGGCAAACTATTACGCGTATGACAGAGAAAAAGCCCTATTGCAATACCAGGCCGGGTATGCCTCTTCTCCCCTGTCCATGAATGATATTCCCGAGGGAACCGGGATCATCGGAGAAGCGGTAAAAAGACACGAAGCTGCCATTCTTACGGATATCCCGTCCGACACGGTCTTCTCAATAGCAGCAGACAACGGCTCCTTTCTGCCAAAATATATAATTGTCCTCCCCCTTCTCCACCAGGAGGCACTCTTTGGGGTACTTGTTCTGAGTTCACTATACGATTATAGCGAAAACATGTCCGAAACCGCGTCCATGATAGCGGGACAGCTCTCAATTGCCCTGAATAACGCCAGTACCTATAATAAAGTACTCACCCAGACCGATCAAATAAAAGAGATCAACACGGAACTTGTAATAACGAACGAAGAAATTCGAACAAAGTCCCGGGAACTGGAAAACCAGACTCTTGAACTGGCGGCCCAGCAGGAAAAAGTTGAAGAAGCAAGCAGGCTCAAAAGCGAATTTCTCTCAAACATGAGCCATGAACTCCGGACCCCGTTAAACTCCATCCTGGCAATATCCCAGGGACTCATCTCCGACACTGAATCGAATTTAAACCATACTACCAAAAACTACCTGGAAATAGTGGAACGGAACGGCAGGAACCTGCTGGAGCTCATCAACGCGATTCTTGATTTATCCAAAATAGAGGCCGGAAAAACAGAGTTGGAACTGACCAGATTCAGCCTTAATGAATTGATCCAATCATCACTGGCCAGTGTCCGCCCCCTGGCAGAGCAAAAAGAACTGGGCATACAGGTGGCAATCGACAGAAACTGCCCCGATATCTACGGAGACGCGGGTAAACTGGCACAGGTTCTGATTAATATCGCGGGAAATGCCGTGAAATTTACGAATACCGGTTCCGTAACAATTGAAGGAAGCGTGAAAAGGGATACGGTCTATATTTCCGTAAGCGATACAGGGATTGGGATAGAACAAGACGAGATTCCCACGATATTTGACGAATTTCGCCAGGTTGACGGATCAACCACAAGAACTTTTGAAGGGACCGGGCTGGGACTTACCATTGCCGAACGGCTCATGACCATGATGAACGGATACATTACCGTGGAGAGCACCGTTGGAAAAGGATCAACATTTACCATGATCTTCCCGCTTAAATTCCCCGGCAGCGCCCGGAAGAGCCATCCCCTAAAACCGGTTCAGGGAAGCCCGGTATGGCGGGGCAGCAAATTGCTCCTGGTGGAAGACAACAGGGACGCGATACCCCAGATAGTGAGCATACTCATGGAAATCGGTATTGATTATAAAGTGGCCTATACCGGGGAAGAGGCGCTTGAAAAACTCAAGACCTTTACCCCTTCTGCCGCTATTCTCGACCTCATGATGCCAGGGATAGACGGCTTTGATGTAATTGACCAATTGCGGAAAGGGGAAAGAACCAGGCAGATACCGGTCCTTGTTTTAACGGCAAAAGACCTCACCAGGGAAGATAAAGAACGGCTGGACAGGAATAACATACGGTATCTCGTTCAAAAAGGAACCCAGGTGAGGGACGAATTAACTCAAACGATAAAAATGCTGATAGGTATCCCTCCGGAGGAAAACCCCTCACCGGGAGAAAAAGCCGGAACGGCCCCTGTTTATGAGCAAATCCCGGGTGCCGTAAGAAAAACACCAAGAATTCTAATAATCGAAGACAACGAAGACAATATTATATCTCTGAAACTTATTCTTAAAGAAATAAATCCCGAATTTTTTGAAACCCGGAACGGGACCGAAGGGATTGACCTTGCGGAACAGCATAACCCGGATATTATTTTACTGGATATCCAGCTTCCCGGGAGCAGCGGCATGGAAGTACTGGCACAACTGAAAAAAAACGAGACCACCAGGCACATACCGGTTATTGCCGTTACTGCGAAAGCCATGAAACACGACCAGGAAAAAATTATTGAAGCCGGCTTTGACGCGTATATTTCAAAACCCATAGATAAAATAAAACTTCTGAAGACTATTAGAGAACAGGTAAAGAACACGCGTGAGGACGATTTGTTATGAATAAAATACTGATCGTAGATGACAAAGAAGACAATATTATTTCTCTTGAATTCCTGCTCAAGCAGCTCCCGGGGGAATATTCAATTTTAACCGCAATTGACGGATTCGAAGCACTCACTATTGTTACCCGAGATCTACCGGATATTATTTTGCTCGATATTAATATGCCCCGCATGGACGGGTATGAAGTATGCAGCCGGATACGGGAAAACAAGACCCTTCCCTATACTCCCATACTGTTTGTTACCGCCTACGCTCTTGATGTCAATTCGAGGATAAAAGCTTACGAAAGCGGAGCCGATGACTTCATAGGCAAACCCTTTATTAAAGAAGATCTTTTTGCCCGGATAAATTCAGCGCTCAGGATTAAATCACTTAATGACGAGCTTCGCAAAGAACGGGATTCCCTGGAAGAACGGGTCGCGGAACGGACCAGGGAACTGCTGCAAAAAGAAGAAGCGCTCAACGCCTCTCTCGAAGAAAAAAACATTCTTCTTAAAGAGATACATCACCGGGTAAAAAACAATCTCCAGGTTATCACCAGCCTGTTAAACCTGGAGGCCGATAAAATTGTTGATCCAAAAGATAAAGAGGTCTTTGACATGGTACAGCAGCGGATATATTCCATTGCCCTTGTTCACGAAAAATTGTATCAATCCGATGACTACGCAAAGATCAACATGCAGGAGTATATCAATAGTTTCATTGACGAACTCATTGCCGGTTACCGGCTGCCGGAAAATATTTCAATAAAAAAAGATATTGCTCCCATACAGCTGAACCTGAATGCGGCAATCCCCTGCGCGCTTATTATTAATGAATTGATCTGCAATGCCATCAAACACGCGTTTCACGAACCCCGCCAGGGCTCTATTCGCGTGGAATTTCACCAGCCCCACGATACCAATACCCTTATGGTGTCTGATGATGGTTCCGGGTTAAGTGATGACAAGAATAATGATGATACGAACTATGCCGGGCTCAATATTGTTCATGCCCTGGTAAACCAGTTAAAAGGAACAATCGCAATTGACACGTCTCACGGCACCCGTTTTACCATTTCCTTTTCTTTAATAAAGGATTAAAAATATGCCTCCCCCCGCCGAAGGCGGGGGGAGGCATATGAAACATATATTATAATTTCTTTATTACAATAACGGTTAGATCATCATCGAACTTGTCGGAGCCGATAAATTTATAAAACTCGTTAAGAATATACTTCAGCACCGTGTCCGCGGAACTGTTGGGAGCATGTTCGAATGCCTTCATAATGCTCTCCAGTTTAAACGGCTCCCCTTTTAAATTCTTTGATTCTTCCAGACAATCGGTATAGAGCAGCAGGTAATCCCCGCTCTCAACAGTAAAGGTTAACAGTTCAAAAGGCCGCTCCATGATCTTTACCCCCAGGTAGAAGCCGCCAATGGATTCACCATTCGCTTTTACCACAACCTGCGGCGTACCGCCCTTTACGGATTTAAGAATGACATCCTGGTGCCCCGCGTTTACATAGTCGATCCTATTTCCGGAAAACCGGAGGATGATGCCGGTTACGTAGTTATCAACCTCGCCTATTTCTTTAATCAGTTCTTTATTTGCCTGTAGAAACACCGTATTCAATTCCAGGCTCAATCCGCTGAGAAAGTGTCTAAAAAAAACGGATTTCGCGATCATGGTTATGAGCCCTGAAGCGATCCCATGACCGGAAACATCAAAAATCCCAACCCCGCGCAATTCGTTCCCGGATTCATAAAAATCATAAAAATCTCCGGATATTCCTACCATTGGTTTGAACATATAGGCAATATCCCACTCTTCCGATTGAGGAACCGCGTTAGGGAGAAACTTCGACTGGACATTGGTGGCCATCTTCATATCTCTTCCCGCAACAGCCTGGGCCTTATTGAGTCCTTCATTGGCGGATTCAAGGTTATCATTCACCCGGACCAGGTTATCATTGGTCCGCCCCAGTTCATACAGTGTTGTTTGCAGCTCTTCGGTCCGTTCACGAACCTTGCTTTCAAGGTTTTCATATAACTTCGCGTTCTCTATGGAGATTGCCACCTGGGAAGAGAGCAGCTTTAAGATCTCGATCCTCTCGGCGGTAAAAGCGCCAATGGAAAGATTATTTTCAAGGTAGACAACGCCGATGAGCTTTCCCTGGTTAAGGATTGGAACACAAAGAACCGATTTTGGTTTATATTTTACCACATAGAAATCGTCGGTAAAATCTCCTTCTATTACGGCATTATTCAAAATAAGCCGTTCTTTTGTTCGAGCGGTATAATTAACAATAGCAGCCGAAAGTCCGCCATGAATATCCAGCGGGGTCGATTCAAGAACCTCTATTTCCTCACTGCCCACAATACCTTCAGCTTCCACCAGGAGCTTTCCTTTTTCCTCAAGAATAATAAATCCCCGTTCCGCTCCCGCGTTCTCCAGGATAATCCTCATCATATTGATCAGCAGCTTGCCCAGCATAATTTCACCGGATATGGCTTGCGAGGCCTTCATTACAGACGCGAGATCGAGCAGCTCCAGCCTGCTGCCGCTGGAAATGGTATCATCAAACAGGTGGACCACGTTCCTTCGGTCCGTGGACAACAGCCCGGGATAGAGTTCGGAGAGCTGTTTCAACTTTGCCACGGCCCCCCACCTGGTATAGCACTTATAGGCATCACGCAGGTATACACCGGCAATTCTTTCTTTTCCCCTGAAAATATAAAATTTGGCAGCCAGTTCATTAGAAAGAGCCTCTTCAAGAATATACCCGTATTTTTTACTCAGGGCAATTGCCAGGTCATATGATTTTTCAGCAACAGAATAATCCTCCAGGGCTTTTCCCCGTTCGGCATTAACAAGATAATAATAATGCAGGTTATTCATGGGAGCGTTCTCAGCCCATTTTTTTACCAGCTTCTGGTTTTTCTCTATTTTTTTAAGAAAGCTTCTTTTCTTTTGTTTTGATGCTTCAGAGTATAAGGCGAGCCGTACCAGGGAATCGAAAAAGACAACACTCCGGGTAGCCGGGGCTCCCTGTCTGCCGTCGAGATACACTTTTGCCTGTTCCAGGCATTCAAAAGCCGGGGAGTAGTTTTCAAAAAGAAAATACAAAAAAAGCCGTGCCTGGTAAAAAAGACTCAAAACAGTCCGGTTATTGGCTGAGATCCATCCGGGAACCGCTTTCTCCTCATCCAGCACTTTGCCGGTTAATTGCGTGGGATCGAAATTCTTTCCCATGAGATTTAAAACGGCTTGCCGGACTATGGCATGCATATCAGAAGCAAGGGCCTGCTTAAACCCGGCAATAATCCTGCTGTGTTTTGCCATCTCCTGTTCCAGTTCGGCCAGGTCCCTGCCGAGATATAAAAAGGTCATGTCATAAATCGCCAGGTTATTTGCCGCGTATTCCAGGTTTCCGGTTTCCAGCCCAACCTGGTAGGCTTCATATAAGGCGGTAGAGGATTCCCGTAAATGCTCTTTCCAGTGCCGTATTGTTATATTATACATAAAAAGTCCCAGGGATTCCTGCCGCCAGGCGCCGAGCTTCTTGACCAGGGAAAGCCCCAGGTTCCCAAAGCGGTACCCGCCATCAATGTCACCCAGCACCGATATTAATATAAATCCGTAAGCAATATAGGCGTACGCGTGTTCCGGGGCATGCCCGTAGCGCGAAGCCCAATAGACCCACTTTAATACAATAAGGCCAAGCACTTCGGGAGCCGCGTTATAGGAAGCGGAGATCATGCTTTCAAGGATCTTCATGGCAGCAAGCATCCTCCGGTCGGTCATTTTCGGAAAATCAGCCAGGTCTTCCGGAGTTTTCCCCATAAGGGAGACTTTTACTTTCAGGAGTTCCCAGAAGATCCGGAACTTATTCGGCTTAAAGGGGATTTTAATCCCCAGCAATTTCAGACTATCAATCCCTCCGGTTATGGCCCCGTGAAAATCCTGCCGGGCTTTACAGGCATCAATCAGAACTTTATTGATCTTTATCCTGTCGAGAACATTCCCGGCATGGGCAAGAACCACATCTGCGGCTTGATTCATCTTTTCGTAATCCCCTTCACAGCAGGCAGTCTCAACAAATTCAACATGAAGCGCCAGGGCAAGATGATATTGCTCTTTCCAACAAGTGCCGGCCAGAAGCCCGATCCCGTTTTCAAAATATTTTAACGCGGGAGAATAGGCAGCCGAGGCCCTGGCTTTTTTACCGGCTTCAAGATTCAATGCTGCCAGTTTCTCTCTGCCTTTACTATCGGAAATAAGGCGGGATCCCAGGTTAAATTGATCAACAATGGAGAATAACCTGGCGTGCAGATTTTCCCCTCTCATTTTTTCCAGTTCCATTTTCCCAATGCGGTAATGGAGCTGTTCTCTTTCTTCCGGAGGAATAAGAGAGTACGCAGCTTCCAGTATTCTGTCGTGATGAAAAATATATTCATCACGCGAAACACCAATAAGTCCTTCATTAATCGCTTCGGAAAGATCAAACAGGGTTTCTCCCAGCGATTTTTCACAAATCACGGAAAGGGTTTCCAGGTCGAACCGTTTCCCAATACCGGCGCAGACTTTTAATATTTCCCTGGTGTTTACCGGCAGCTTGTTAATTTTTCCGGCGACGAGATCCACAATATTATCGGTTACATGGATCTCCCTGATACGCTCGAGATCCCATTGCCATCCTTCTTCCATGGCATCAAGAACAAGAAGATTTTCATTATACAGAGAATAGAGGAACTGGTTTATAAAAAAAGGATTACCACCGGTCTTCCGGAACACTTCAGCTGCCAGGGGAGCCCCTTTTTCTTTTGTACAACGTGCGGAATCCGCTATCAGCTCTTCAACAGAGCTCTGGGCCAGTGGAGCAAGAGTAAGCGTTTGTATGGCCACGTCTTCTTTTTCCATATCAAGAATAGCGCGTATTAAGGGGTGCCCGGAATTGACCTCACTATTCCGGTACGCTCCAATAATAAAAAGAGCTTTTATGGCGGAACTCTTAACCAGGCTCGTCATGAGATCAAGACTTGCCTGGTCGGTCCATTGCAGGTCATCAAGAAACAGAACAACAGGATGTTCTTCTTTCGCGAAAAGAGCGGTAAATTTTTCAAAAACAAGATGAAACCTGTTTTTCGACTCTTCCGGGTCCAGCTGAGCCGGTTCCGATTGCTTCCCAATTATAAATTCCACCTCAGGAATAATATCGGTGATAATTTTGCCGTTTGGGCCCAGGGTCGCGCGAAGGCTTTCGCTCCAGCGGTAAATATTCTCTTCATTTTCCGAAAGGACCTGCCGCACCAGTCCGCGGAAGGCGTCTATAATGGCGCTATAGGGAGCGTCCATACTAATTTTATTATATTTTCCCGCGATAAAGTAACCCCGTTTTACCACAATTGGTTTATGGATCTCACGAACCAGCGCCGATTTACCAATCCCCGGTCTTCCGGCAACAAGCATGATCTCGCTGCTTCCCCTGGCAGCCCGTTCAAAGGCCAACAGCAGCTCTTCAATCTCATCCTCTCTTCCGAACAGTTTCTGGGGAACAATAAAACGGTTTGAGATATCGTGCACTCCCAGTTCAAAAAATTCAATTCGTCCGTTCCGGATAAAACGGTCCCGGCATTCTTTTAAGTCTGCCATGAGGCCAAAAGCGTTCTGGTATCGCTCTTCGGGATTTTTCGACAAAAGTTTCATAACAATAGCGGAAACCATTTTCGGTATTTCGGCATTATGATCTTTTGGAGGAACGGGTTTTATGGCAATATGAGAATGGATCATTGCCATGGGATCTTCCGATTCAAAGGGAAGTATTGACGTAAGCATTTCATAAAAAGTCACGCCAAGAGAATAAAGGTCTGTTCTGTAATCAACGGACCGGTTCATCCTTCCGGTCTGCTCCGGTGACATATAGGGAAGCGTTCCCACAATTACATTGCTGTCGTAAATCTCATCATCATCATGGGTTAAAACCGATGCTATGCCAAAATCGGTTATTTTTACTCCCAGGCTATTTATATCAACAAGGATATTTTGAGGTTTGATATCCTTATGTATGATATTCATTTTATGTAAATTGCCGAGAGTTTCCGCCAGCTGAATAGCAACAGAAAGAAAGGTGCTGATATCTTTTCGAATTGTTTTTTCTTCTATATATATTGCCTTTTTTAGAGAAATCCCAATATAATCCTCCTGTATGAGGGCAAAACTCTTTTCAAAATCGATTATATTATAGGTTTTTATGATCCCGGGAATATCAACCTTTTTTATGATCATATATTCCTGCTTAAACCGCGCGATTTCCGACGGGGTAGGATATTCAATTTTCAGGACTTTAATAATAACCGTAGAGTCTTCCTCTTCTTTTCTACAGCGATATATTACCGACCTGATTGTCTCTCCGACTTTCTCCAGTATTGAATAATCTAATATCTTTTTCATAGGAATATATATGTTTGAAGTTTGTGGAAAATTATACTTATAAAAGAAGAAATATGCAAGATCTTTTTGAGGGATTGTTAAAAAAGAGCCCCGAGAGCCCAATCAGAACTGTTGATATTATCCCCCCGCCAATAGCTAAGTAGTTACAAATAAAAAAACAAAAAAAGTGGACTTTAGACTTGACTTATAATATAATAGGTATTATATTATAGTTATTATATAACGACTATTATACTACAAGGAGCAAGAGATGCCCAGGAAATGCAAATTTTCAAGCAAGGATATTATTGATGCCGCTTTCTCCGTTGTTCGAAAACTGGGATGGGACCGGCTTTCCGCCAATTCAATTGCTGATGAACTTCAGTCTTCCACCATGCCTATTTATTCATACCTGAAATCGATGAAAAACCTGGAAGAAGAGATCATCAAAAAGGCTGTTTCCCTGCTAATACAATACCAATCCGTTTCAAGAACCGGTGACCCCTTTCTCGACATGGGCACCGGGTATATTCTCTTTGCCAGGGAAGAACCGAATCTTTACCACTGCCTCAATGACGGGCAGCGTTTCGACCTGAAAAGACTGCACGAGACCTATAATTTCGACACCCTGCCCCATTCCCTGTCGAGCTTTCCTCTTATGAACGGAATTTCAAAAAAACAGGAACGAAAAGTGCTTTTTACGATCTGGGTGCTCTTTCACGGTATTGCTGTTCTTATTAACAGCTCTCTTAAAAATACCACTGAGCATGAGATTATCAGCTTTCTCCGGGATACGGGTATTACCCTGTGGAAAGGATTTGCGTCCATTATTGAAGAGGAACAGGTCTCAGGGAACCCTTTTTACGCCTTCGAAGGTATTATCCGGACCGTGGAAATTGAATTAAACTCCGACGCTGCGAACACTCAAACCGGCAGGTGGGGTATCAGTGTGAACCGTGTTGGGGTGCGGAACTGGGGTGAAGGGATATTTATACGATGAAGAGCCCTGGCATTAAAGGAGGACCAAAAGCTAAACAAAGCCCAAAACAGCGGTACTTACCCGCTGAAAAAATAAATTATATAATATGGAGGAAACCCCTATGATGCAACGTATCGAAAAAGTAGCCGTTATTGGCTCCGGCATAATGGGTGGAGGGATCGCCGCCCTGTGCGCCAGCGCAGCAATCCCAACCCTGCTTCTGGATATTGTTCCCTTTGATTTGACAGCCGAAGAGACAAAAAACCCCGAAGCACGGAACAGTATAGCACAAGCCGGTCTGGAGGCAACAATAAAAGCCAAACCAGCCCTGTTTCCGGACAAAAAAAATGATCTCCGGTATATTGATATCGGCAACCTGGAAGATGATTTCCAGTCCATTGCCCATTGCGACCTTATCATTGAAGCGATCGTGGAAAACCTGGATATCAAACAAAAACTTTTTGCCCGGATCGATGCTATCCGCAAACCGGGCGCGATTATCGCTTCCAACACCTCCGGTCTTCCCCTGGTAAAAATGGTTGAAGGCCGCAGCAAAGAATTCAAAGAACATTTTCTTATTGCTCATTTTTTTAACCCCGTACGGTACATGAAACTCCTGGAAATTGTTCCCGGTCCCGACACAAACCCCGGTCTTCTTGACTGGTTCACCGGGTGGAGCGAACAGACCCTGGGCAAAGGGATTGCCATTGCCAGAGACACGCCTAATTTCATTGGCAACCGCATTGGCATGGGACTTTTATGCAAAGCGTTTCAACTCATGGATGAAGAAAAAGATTCTATTTCCATCCCGGAGTTCGACGCGCTTTTTGGTCCCGCATTCGGCATGCCCAAAACAGCGGTCTTTGCCCTTGCCGACCTTGTTGGCCTTGATACAATCGGCCACCTTACGGAAAACTCGTTCCAGCTTCTTCCCAATGACGAGGCCCGGGATATCTTCCGCCTTCCCGCTTTCGTGAGCGGCATGATTAAAAAAAATATGCTGGGCAACAAAACGAAAGAATCGGGCGGATTCTATAAAAGCGAATTTGATCCCGGAACCTTTAAAAAGAAAAAAAAGGTGCTCAATATTAATTCGGGCCATCATGTCGATTTCGACCGGAAACAAAAACCGGAAATTCTCTCCCGGGCCAGGGAAGCCGGTTCCCTGGCTGAAAAACAGCGGATGCTGCTCTTTGACTCAAATCCCCTTTCTCAAGCTGCCTGGAAACTGGCTGCTTTTGTGCTCATCTATTCCGCGAACCGGGTTCCGGAAATTGCCGGCTCCATTGTGGAAATAGACAATGCCATGCGATGGGGTTTCACCCTTGAAGCCGGTCCCTTTCAAACCTGGGATAACCTGGGACTTAAAGATTCGGTTGAAAAAATGAAAGCCGACGGGTTTTCCATCCCCGTCAAAATAGAAGAAATGCTTGCCCGCGGGCATACCAGTTTTTACCGGGTCGAAAACGGCAAAGAGCTCTATTACGACTTTGAGTCGGGCAGCTACTTAGCGGTTCCCGTGAGCAGCAACGTTATCTCGCTTAAAACATTAAAAGCCGACAACAAAGAAGTTCTTTCCAACAACTCCGCCTCCCTTATTGATCTTGGCGACGATATTTTCTGCGTGGAATTTCACACGAAAATGAACGCGCTTAACAACGAGATTATTGAGTTTATGGCAGAAGCCGACTCCTTTGTCCGGGAGAATGGCGCGGGTATGGTCATCGGCAGCCAGGCTCCCGGCTTTCCCGGTGCTTTTTCCGCGGGCGCGGACCTGGGATATATGCTGAATCTCGCGAAGAATAAAAAATGGGGCGAGATTGAATCCTTTATTAAAAAAGCCCAGGACGGGGTTATGGGCGCGCGCTACGCTCCCTACCCTGTTGTTGCCGCCCCTTTCGGCATGACCCTGGGCGGCGGCTGCGAAATTTGTCTTGCCAGCGACCGGGTTGTGGCCCACAGCGAGCTCATTATGGGCCTTGTTGAAATAGGGTCCGGCCTGCTTCCCGCGGGCGGCGGCTGCACCAATCTCTGGAGAAAATTTATTGAATCCGTGCCGCCTGCTGTTGCCATTTCGGACTATGCCGCTTTTTTCTTGCCCGTGATCATGTCCATTGGCCAGGCAAAAGTTTCTCTCTCTGCCGCCCAGGCCCGGAACTCCGGGTTCCTGGGCCCCAAAGACAGGATCATTGCCAACCGGGATCATCTTATTGGTGAAGCAAAAAAAGAAGCGCTCAAACTGGTCTCCGACGGCTACCGTCCCCCGGCTAAAACCGACATTCCCGTGATGGGACAGGAAGCCAGGGGCATTCTCAATGCTGAGCTGTTCAATATGGCTGAGGGCGGGTTCATCACCCCTCATATGAAAGCCGTTACCCTTAAGATCGCCTATGTTATTTCGGGCGGCGAGGCCCGGCAGGGCATGCCGGTTTCCGAGGACTATATGCTCCGCCTGGAAAGAGAAGCCTTTGTTGAACTCTGGCAAACCGAAAACACGCAAAAAATGGCAGAGCATATGCTCGCTAAGGGAAAACCGCTTATGCTTTAACAAGGTTTAAGGTTCGAGGTTCGAGGTTCGAGGTTTTTTGCCCGGGGCCGCACCCCTGCGAGGGGTGCGACCCCTGCGAGGGGTTTGGTTCTGAGAGACGTTGCAGTGCAACGCCTTTACTGGCTGGTTTCAGGCCAGAGCTATGGAGATTCCGAGGAGAGGGTCGTTTTGCAAAGATGCTTCGGGCAATGTCTTCGGGAAAAGGTCCGTAGAGGCGTTGCACTGCAACGTCTCCAAAAACCAACCCCCGGGCAATGTCCCCCGAAAACAGGCTCTGTTTCAGATTTAGTTTCTTAAGAGAAAATTCGAGATTTTTTTTATTATTTTTTTAAAAGGAGAATTCACAATGAAAGATGCGTATATAGTAAGTGCAGTTAGAACGCCGGGATGCCGGAGAGGTAAAGGGGGGCTGGCAGAGACCAGGCCGGAAAATTTACTGGCCCATGTGCTGGATGCCGCGATAGAGCGGGTTCCGGGGCTGGAGAAAAAAAATGTTGATGATATTATGATTGGCTGTGCCTTTCCCGAAGCGGAACAGGGTCTAAATATCGGCAGGATCGCGCCGCTGCTGGCCGGGTTCCCGGTTTCCACTTCGGGCGCTACGGTTAACCGTTTTTGCGCTGCCGGTCTTGAGTCCATTGCCCAGTCGGCTCTCAGGGTCATGAGCGGCTGGTCCACTGTAACTATGGCCGGGGGTATTGAATCCATGAGCATTGTTCCCATGGGCGGGAACATGCCCAGGCCCCACCCCGGCCTGGCAAGATCCCGTCCCGACAGTTATATCTCAATGGGTGTTACTGCTGAGAACGTGGCTAACCGCTACTCAATCAGCCGTGAAGACCAGGACGAATTCGCTGTCCATTCACACCAAAAAGCTGCCGAGGCCCGGGAGAACGGTTTCTTCACCGAAATCGTGCCCACCCCGGCAGAGCGCTATGTCATAAACGATGACGGCTCTGTTTCAAAGTCGACCGTGACCCTGGAGCACGACGACGGTATTCGGGAAAACTCTTCTGTTGAAGGGCTTGCCAAACTACGCGCCGCTTTTTCCGCTACGGGCTCCGTTACTGCCGGGAACTCTTCCCAGACCACGGACGGTGCCGCTGCCGTTGTTATTGTTAATGAGTCCGTTCTTAAAAAATACGGTCTCAAACCCCTGGCGAAATTAAAATTCTACACCACCACCGGGTGCGAGCCCGATGAAATGGGAATTGGTCCTGCCCTGGCTATTCCAAAACTTCTTGACATGGCAGGCCTCTCAGTTAAGGATATCGGCCTCTGGGAACTGAACGAAGCTTTTGCCTCCCAGGCTATTTACTGCGCCCGGGAACTCGGTATTGGCGACAAAAAATTCTGGGCCGCAGACAGTCCCGAAAAAAAACTGAACATCTCGGGCGGCGCCATTGCCCTTGGCCATCCCCTGGGATGTACCGGGTCCAAACTGGCAGGCACTCTCATTGCCAATATGCAGCGCCTGGGCGTGAAGTATGGTGTTGAGTCTATGTGTGTTGGCGGCGGTATGGGTGCTGCCGCGTTGTTTGAGTTATGTGAGTAAAAAGGAGAGGTAATCGGCGGCCCTACGGGCCGGGTGATCAGGTAATCGATTTTTGCCGCCGGGGCGGTTTCTTTTCTTTACCGATTACCTCGCCCAAAGGGCGACCGATTACCGATTACCTCTCCCCAGGGAGGCCCCATGGCAGTATCACGGAAAGGAAGCAGAAACATTACCGTAGACGATGAAGAATTTTCCTGGAAAATTTCCCGGGACAAAGAATATATTCACCTGGTTGTAGTATACAAAGGCACCCAGGGCCGTCGGCTCCTGGTTCAATTTAAAGAAGAAGACCGTAAGGGTGATAAAAACAGCCCGGGTAAGGATATTGCTATCGGCCCGGGCCTCATTGCGAAACTCATTCGCTATGCCCGTTCCCAGGGATGGAACTTTCGTGAACCCGGAAAGGACGCTTTCAAGCTTAACCACAGTGAGATAAAAGACCTTTTGTAACTAACCGCCCCCGAGAGGGATACGCCCCCGCGGCAAAAAACCTCAAACCTCGAACCTTGAACTTTCTTTTCCTAAGGCCTCCCCTACGACCCGGTAAAACTCTTCAGGATTGTCGTTCATGGGAAAATGACCGCAGCCGGGTATGGGTATCTTTTTTACTCCTTGCAGCAGTTTCACAACATCAAGAAAAGAGTTTTTTTCTCCATAGATATATATCTTATTGCAATCCAGTTCATAGAACAGGGCAAGCAGTTTACCGCTGCAGGTCCAATCCACCAGGGACTTTGAGCTCCGGTAAAAGGCAGCGGGGTCCGACTTCGCGATAAGTTCCGCCCAGAGCCTGGCTCCGGGTTCTTCTGACGCGGGATTCATAGTTTGCATGCGGGAAAAAAGCAGCCGTTTAAACCGTTCGTATGAAACTACCGAGACCTTTTTGCTGAGGCCGCAATCGGACCGGTAGAGGTTGCCTTCAACATTGATGAACGAAACAAGCCGGGTTTCTATTTTCCCGGCCAAAAGCAGTCCCACTGCTCCTCCCATGCTGTGAGCAACAATATGGATCTTTTTTCCCGGAAAGCGCTTCAGCAGTTCATTACAAATATCGGCATAATCTTCCATAGTATACGAAAACTCTTCCGGCCGGGAGCTGTCGCTAAACCCGGGCAGGTCAAAGGCCAGCATTGAAAAGCGGTCAAAAGCCGGAATATCCCAGGCCGCGTCAAAGGACTCTTTCCCGCAGCCCAGGCCGTGAATAAAAAAAATCAGGTCACTCCCCCCTTCACGGTACTGAGCCGCGAGAGAGAAATCAATGCCCTGGAATTGGATGGATATAGCTTGCGCTTTCATAACAGCAATTGTATTTTATTTCACTCAGAAAGTCACCACTTTTATTTAAAAATTCCCCCGGTTTTCCGGGGGAAAGGTTCAACTCCGCGATCTTTTCACAGAATTTTATTTCATGCAGCGTATGCTTTGGAGCCAGGCGGTCAGTTGGATGGAGCACGCCAATAAAAGCCTTAAGACAGGCGGTAAATTCCGCCTGGTCAATGATCATCTCATGATTCTTCATTACCGGCAGGTTACACTACGGAAGAATCATTATAATCCGTATAAAACCGGTCGATATCTACCAATGAAGGCTCTGTGGGATATTTTGGCATAACAGCGTGTTTACAGACCTTCCCGTGATTGGGAACCCTGAACAAGAAAAAAACCGTTCATTTGTACTTTTTGGCACTATAAAAAAACTTGCATGCTCCCGACAACCGGTATATAATGGCCTACGTATTAATGGAGATACTGATGAGTAAAACAAACACGATTTCAATTGATGATATACGTATTAAGGGTGAGATAATTGCCAACAGAATAAGACTTGTCATGGCAGTCTTTTTAGTTGGAATTGTTGCCACAACAATCGCGGATAAATCAGCAATTGTTAAAATAATATATATCGCGTCCCTGTTATCATTTATTATATTAGCCATTATAAACATATATTTAAACAGGCAAAAAAGAAGCAATACTACCATAATGTACCTCACTTCATTTGTTGAAATAAGCATTCCCACCCTGCTGAAGCTATCCCACGCTTTTGCCGGAAGAGAACTTATGGTGATTAACGAATCCATTATGCTGTCATTCTACTGGTTCTTATTTTTGCTTGTTATTCTACAAAACAATGTCCGGTTGACTATTTTTGCCGGTTCGGTCCTGCTAATTGAATATTTTTCCATGCTTGGGGTATCACTGTTCTACTGGCAAATCCCCTTTGGCATGGGCACCCAGATTCCGGGTCATATAATGATCGATAACGAAATAACAAAAATCATCCTGTTTGTTTCATTTATAGGTGTTTCACTCATTATACTCAGAAATCTCAACTCTTTTGCTAAAAAAGCCATGCAGAATGAAGAATTAGCAGTTACGAGAAGCCATTTCCTTGAAGGTATTTTCTATAAGGCAGGTAATATTTCGGAAAAATTATCCGGCGTGAACAAAGAACAGATGGAGCTTACGGAAAAATTCTCCGAGATGTCGCAGCACCAGGCTACGATTAGCGAAGAAATGATGGCCTCCTACGAAGAGCTCACCACTACTACGGAATCGATCAACAGCGCCATGAAAGAACAAAAGAACGAAGGTATTAAAGCCAAAGAGCTGGGCACTGAACTTTCCAAAACCCAGGAAAAAGTTACCGTATCGACAAAACAGGTTCTTCAATCGGTTTCCACCATCGTTTCTTCCGCTGACGCGTCAAAAAATAATCTCTTTAAGATGCTGGAAAAAATGGATATTATAAATAAAGGCGGAGAACAGATCAACAATTTCATTACCGTTATTAACGAAATCACCGACCAGATTAACCTGCTCTCACTTAACGCGGCTATTGAAGCTGCCAGGGCCGGTGAGCACGGCAAAGGGTTTGCTGTTGTGGCCGATGAGATTGGAAAACTTGCCACTGCCACATCGGACAATTCCAAAGAAATATCATCACAAATTACCATGATTATTAGTGATATCAACGAAGGGATCGATATCGCCGATATTACCAAACGCTCAACTGAAGATATTTTCAAAAGTATTGAAACGATCACGAATAACCTGGATGACGTGAAACAATCTCTGGAAAGCCAGAATGCCACGATTGATGAGGTTATTAAGCAGTCTTCTATTATCGATGAAAGAGCCGGTTCCATTTCTCACGCAACGGATGAACAGCTCATGGCTATGGAAGAAAACGTGAAAACCATTCAAATTCTGTCGAACATGGCTGCCGATATCAATGAATATAAGAACCGGATTATTGAGCTTGCTTCCATTATAAACGATAATTCAAATGAGCTTTCTGAAATAGTCAACACCTAGCTGCCTAGCCTCCCAGCCATTTCAGAAAATACGCGTAAAATATTCCAAGATAATTTCCTATGGCATAGCCTATTATCCCGGCTGAGAGCCCGGATATAACGATCTCTTTGTTCTTCAGTGCCGATGCCGCTACCGGTACAAATGGCGGAGAAAAAAGCGCCGAAACCGATGTTATTATCGCGGTATCCGTGTCAATACGGAAGAGTTTGCTTAACAAGATATGAATAATCCATGAACCATACACTACGATTGTGATAAATATCATTATGTAGGGCGCGGAAGTGAACAGCTTTGATATATCAGCCATAGACCCTACGACGAGACAAAAAATAAGAATAATATATTGTCCCAGTTGAAAGGTCATGGGAATTCTTCGTACTGCCGGTACCAGGGACGCGAGAATTCCAAGAGTTGTTATGGTAAGCATCAGTACTGCCATATTGTACTCTTTGGGAACCACTGTATATAAGCCCCCTCCTATGGCGAAAATAAGAATTGCAAGGAATAATGCTTTTAAGAGCGGTATCATTTTTTGCCTGGTAAAAATCCCGGAGTAATCATTAACCTCAAGGGTTTCCTGAGCTGCAGGTTCATCTTCATTGGTATACACAGCCGGTTCGAATGGTTTTAGAAACTTGTTTAAAACTCTCTGCGCGAATGACAGGATAAACAAAAACCATGGCGCGCATGCCAGCATGTCTGAGGTATTGGCGAGAACAATAATGTGTTCCGGTGTATTCAGGGCAACTCCGATTGCATTTAAGTTCGGGGTTCCCCCGGTATACACACCAATTGCCATGCCTGCTATTTTCCAGGCATCCGGTATGGTATCATGAAATAAGGCGTACCCTGCTGACGCCACGATCAGTACTGCCGTGATCATGCAGACCAGTGATAAAAACGTTTTACCTGCCAGGCGGGTCCACCGTCTAATGTCCGTTGAAAACAGGATAAGCGGAATGGAAAGAGGCACGGTTATTGCCATTAGCTGTTTCTGTATTGGTGCCGCGTCTCCCGGCACCAGGCCAAGGACGCTCATAAGGATTCCCGCTCCATAGCAGAGCATTGCCGCGCCAATCTTATCCAGGAAGGAAAACCTGCCGCAGGCATAGATTATACATGCCGGGAATAATACATAGAACAGGCATAAAAAAACAAGACTTACAATAGTAATAACACTCATAACAACTCCACATCCATAACGTTATTGAATAACCAGCGAACCACCGATTACCAGCAAGAGTATATACGTCGCGATCTTAAACACCCGGTCCGGCACCGAAAGCAAGGTTCCAATATAAATTCCTGCTGCCAGTCCGGGCAACAGCATTGCCCCTGTGCCAAGAATTTCAAGCGTTATTTGTGATCCCGTAATAAATCCCGCCAGCATAACAATATTCATAATAAACCACACAAAAGAAAGTGTCCCCTTTATTGATTCCTGTGACGACAGCTGTTTGCTCGCGTAATAGACTATGAGCGGACCGCCAATCGCCAGAAGGCCGTGAAAGATCCCCCCGCTAAAAATAAAAACAAACCCCGTTACCGGTGAAAGAGTTTTCCCGGCAGTACCTCGGGCAGGTATCACTTTTACCAGTTCCACCGCGGAAATGCATATAATAAACAAACCGAGTATGGTTTTTAGAATATCTTCATTCGTATGGCTTCGTATGATGATTCCAAGAACCACCCCCACAAGCGCCAGCGGCAGTATGGTTCGTAATATTTTTCTCCATTCTATATGCGAAAACCACTTGTAAATAAGCCAGGCGCTTTGCAGCAGCGCGAGAAAGACCAGCAGAACAATGAGCGTGTTTACGGGATAGAAATATGTTCCAATGCCAAAGGCGATAATCGTTGCCCCAAAGCCCAGGACCGATTCCACGGTATGGGCCGCTATGAGCACTCCGATCATCATAAGGGTGTTTATATGGAACGGTGAATTCATTTTTTTTATTTTAACAAATAAAGATCATTCAGGTATTTTATCGCCAAATCCTTTGCCTGTTCCCTGTTTGGCAATGTTCCCATTACGCCGTAAATGACCGCCTCTTCCGACCGGTCCTCTTCACTCACCCGGGCCGCTTCTTTACAGGCTTCCCGGCAGTCTGCCAGGAACTCTTCAACGATTGTGCTGTGTACCGGCGAGACGGTGATATGCAAACAGGGCGGCAGGTGCTGGCTTTCCAGGTGCCAGTTCTTTTTCTTTAAGGCGTCCTGCAAATCATATATGTTGATATCATCAGCGGCAAAAGAAAAGACCGTGGCGCCGGGGTTTCCCAGAACGTAGAGCTCCGGTATTGCATTGATCCCTTCCATAAGTTTTTCCGCGGTCTTTTTGGTGGTTTCTGTGAGCTTAACAAATCCTTCTTCTCCCAGGTAGTTCATTACGGCCCATGCCGAGGCGATTGCCCCTCCGGGCCGGGCTCCGGAGACGCAAGGAGTTCCGTATACTCCGCCGGGCCAGTCCGCGTAGGCAAAGAACTGGTGCTCCCGGAGTTCCTTGTTCCGGTACATAATAGTTGAAGCCCCTTTTGGAGTGTACCCGTATTTATGTATATCGGCCGATATTGACTTTACCCCGGGAAGGGAGAAATCATACGCAGGTACGGGGTATCCCGCCTTTTTTAAAAACGGGAGAATAAACCCGCCCAGGCAGGAATCGGTATGAAACCATATATTATTTTCCAGGGCTATACTCGAAAGCTCTTCTATTGAGTCCATCATGCCGTGGGGATAGGTAAAGGCGCTGCCGATCATGAGTATGGTGTTTTCATTCACTGCTTCCTCCATGAGGGTTACGTCGGCTCTGAAGTTTTCATCGACCGGAATGATCCTGGTTTTGATCCCCAGGTAGTACGCTGCCTTGTTAAATGCCGGGTGCGCTGTTACGGGCATTACCAGCTCCGGTTCGGTTATTTCCGGCTTTTCCGCCCTGGCCCACTCCCGCGCTGTTTTTACCGCCATGAGTATGCTCTCGGACCCTCCGGAGGTCATGCTTCCTACGGCCTCTTCTCCCCGGAACAGGGTGGCAATCATCGAGAGAAGCTCTGTTTCCATTTTCAAGAGGCTGGGAAACGAAAAGGGACTGAGGGCGTTCCGGATCATGTACTCGGTATAGGCTTCTTTTGCCAGGTCTTCGATCTCATCTCCGGCGCAGTAAATAAGGCTGAACATCCGTCCTGTTTTCCAGTCATTGTCGTTCGCTTTCATCTCTTTAAGCTGTTTGATGATATCCTCACGGCTGCGGCCTTTTTCCGGCAACGGGATCTGTTTCATGGCAGTTTCTTCCTTTAAGTGTTTGTTGAATTGTTTTAGTATGATAAACTGTAGCGGGTTCTACTATTTCGTCAAGGGAAATATTTACCCCTTGCACCTTGCTCTAAAACTTAAAATTCAGCTCATCTTCCAGGAACTTGATTGCCGCGTACCCTACAAGAAGCTGCCTGATTTCAAACAGGGGCACAACAGGCATCTTTTTACGGATATTAATCCCCCGGACAATCTGGCACTTCAGGAATCCAATATCGGTATAATCGAAGTTATCCAGCTCCCGGATCTTTGCGATAATTTCGTCCTTATGATCTTTAACAAAAATATGATAATGCTCTTCTGTCATAACGGCCACCTCCCGGTAAGGTTCCACTTTTAATATACCACAGAAAGCACGGCTATACAAGTAAAAAAAGAAATTTCAATTGCAGGGTTGTATTGTAGTAGGGGAGAGGCATGCCTCTCCCCTACTACAATACAACCCTGCAACGCAATCGATCAACGTACGCGATCAACGTCCGCGGCGCATAAGGCGTCGAACAAAAATAACCCCCAGGGGAAAGAGCATATACATAATCATGCTCAAGAACCCGGGAAGAACCGAAAACGCCGGGTTATACCCGGTACCGGCAACAGCAGCGCTGCCGCAGCCGCCGGAAGAATTCCCGGAAGAAACAGTATCTCCGCCGGAGCCGTCACCGTTAGCGGTGCTGCCGGACCCGGAACCGGGAGAGTCCGTATGGTTTACAAGATAATCATCAATATCGTCGATCCATTTCCAGGCGGCACCTTCGCTGCTTGTGTTGGTAGTGGTAAAATCGATCCGTGCCTGGTGTGTATCATCAATAACGATAGTATTGGTAGACGGGACCAGGACGGGCAGCAGGTGCGGAAAATCGGACCCGCTGAGTGTAACCCGGATGCGGTGGCCTTTTTTAAAGACGCTGCAGGTGGGCCAGATCTCAATGGAATATTGATACAGTTCACCGGGAACGATCTCTTTCGGATTCCTGTCGGACCGGCAGTAGAAAGGATCAAAGGGAACATAGCCCGGGTCAAGGGCGTGCTCGGTTTGTCCGGCCGGTTCACCAGGATCGCGCTGCCGGTGCGAGGCCCGGAGCCAGCCGGAGCTGATGTTCCTGGCTCTGCCGTCGGGAAAAACATCATTCAGTTCGGCAATCCATTGAACATCTTCTTCGTCCATAAGCGTGGTAATCATACCGGTGTCGATATTCAGCAGACCGCCCATATACTCAACAACCTCCCCTGCCAGGAGGGCGCTGAAGTGATCGCCGAATTCGCTTTTGGCCCAGAAGGTAATAGTCATGGGTCCAACGATCTCAACATCTTCCGCCAGCTCATCAGAGCTAAAGGCAAGCACCCCGGTATCGTCGTAGCGTTCATCCTCCCAGGGCAAAAGGGAATCGATATTGGTATTGAGCCAGTGCTTGGACACCTGTGAAGGGATCGCCTGGGAACCAATGGCCCAGCGCACTGATGATCTCGAAAGCATCCCGTGCAGAAACAGCGGACTATGATTAAACTCCGGGTTCTCGGAATTAAGATCGCACTGGGCGATATTTTCAACAAGAGAAAAATGATTGCTATAATTCACATAGGTATGGACATCAATAATGTCGGGCTTGTGCTTGGAAAAATAATACGTTTTATTCTCCAGCCTGCTTTCGGGCAGGGGCCAGGATTTTTCAGCCCGCCAGCGGTTTTCTCCCATAACCCTGAGAATAACCGGGAACTCTTTCATAAAAGGGTCCTCTATTCCTTTGACCTTCCAGTCGAACCAGCGCCCGGGAACGGAGCAGTTTTCCAGGGAAGAAAGCCCCATGGTAAAGGAGCCGTCAAAGTGATACCATTCTCCAACGATCATGGCTTTGTTTTCATTGGAATGATTTTTCAGACCATAGTTGTACATATCAACCCCGCCCCTGGTGAAGATATCAAACCAGCCCGAAGTCATAAAAACCGAAACACCGGGAGCAATGGAATTGTTGTCACCTTCGGCAAAGCCCCAGCCGCACTCAGGTTTGTCGGGCCAGTAGCACATTGGAGATTTTTTATCGAACCAGCCGCAATCGATCATGCTTTCATACCTGGTCATCCATTCAATATTCGAAGGGATCTGTGTTAAATGGGTCATCCAGATATCCGCGGCCGCTTCCAGGTCTTCCATACTGGGATTAAAATTTTCCTCGCCCAGAGCAAGGAGGGGCATAAAGAGCGCCAGGGCATCAATGCAGCCAATCCACAGGGAACCGAATTCCATGTTCAGGTTCCCGCCCTGAATGGCAATATCTTTATAGATATCGCTTAAGGGGAGAATAGGAAAGATTGCTTTAAGATGAACGGGTTCCCCGGTAGCGCTGTCCCGGTCTACCAGGGCGGCTGCGAAAAACTGGTCAATTGCCATGTACGAAGGGCCAATCATCCCCACTTTGCCGTTGGACCAGGACTGGCCCGGAATAAACTCATCAATGATGTGTTTTAGATCATGATGTTCAACCAGGTCATATGCCTGCCACTCTCCTTCGGAAGAGCCGGTCCCCCGGATATCGACCAGTAACAGGTTGTATCCTCTGGGGATTAATTTAAGATAGAGGATAGACATGAATTCCCTTCGGTAAGGAGTATAGACCAGAATAGTGGGCAGTTTCTCCATAGTCTTAGTTGGCCTGATGAGCGTAGCCCAGAGAGTTACTGCCGGGGAAGAACAAACCTCCCCGCCCGAAGGATCGCAGCTCTCGTCGGTATAAGCCGGAACTTCAATCGGCAGATTGATAGTAATATCCGGGGTTAAAACTTTGATATCCGACAGCTTTTCTTCAAGGGTCGTAGTAAGCTCCCCTGACGCGGAGTCCGGAAGAGAGGCTTTTGCCTCAGCGGGGCGAAAAATGCCGGTAAAACCGGTGTGATTGATTAAAACAGAGAAAAAGAGAATAAAAATAGATAAAAGCGATTTTTTGAATAGAGACGTAGATAGACACGAATTCGTCTGAGATCGGCACATACGGTCC
>JAAENB010000180.1 GCA_024224995.1 bacterium
ATAAATATATGACCGAATCCGTTCCCGGAATATTTAATTCCATTAATATAAAATGGAACTTTACTAAATTTTTAATAGACCGAAATGGAAATGTAATAAAAAGATTTTCTCCAATTACAAAACCTGAAAGAATTGAAAAGGATGTGGTTGAGCTTTTAAATGGAAAAAAATGAATTATTAAAACTGGATAATCAGCTTTGTTTTGCCCTGTACGCGAGTTCAAGGGCAATGACAAAGATGTACCGGCCCCTGCTCAAGGAGCTGGGCCTTACCTATCCTCAATATCTTGTTATGCTTGTTGTATGGGAAGAGGACAATAGAACAGTTAACGAAATTGGTGAACTGCTTCACCTGGACTCCGGTACTCTTACGCCTCTTTTAAAAAGACTGGAATCGGCGGATTTGATCAAAAGGGAACGCTCCGGCTATGACGAAAGAAAGGTTTTTATTTCCCTGACCGGGAAGGGCTCGGACCTGAAAGAACAGGCCGTAACAATTCCTGAAGAGTTATTCTGTCACAGCGGACTTTCCATGGAAGAATTCTTACAGTTAAAAAATCAGCTTAATGATTTACTAAAGAAGATGAAAAAATTTACCTGTGAGGAATGATTCCTGCTTATCTATTCAAGACTTTTCCCCAGGTACATGAGTTCATAAACTGATTCGCCGGCATAGGATTCTTTTTTACCGTTTGCCCTAACTTCAAGATTAGCGCTTCCTTTTACGCGGTGATACCAGGGGCTTACGCCAAGTACCGTGGCAATGAACCGCTTCCAGCCGGGAAGGTCTGAAGTAAAATCATAAATGTTGATATCTTCTTTTCTCTTCAGGGTCAGTTTCGTTTCATATTTTTGATCCCGGTATACGAATTCGAGTTTATTTTCAATAGGTTTTTCGCTCTGGGGATGTTTGATCGTCTCAAACCGGTTAAGAACCATCTTTGATTCATCATCAGCAAGTATTTTGTTATCTTTCGCCATCATAAAAATCGGTAATTTTTTATAGCCGTATTTTTTAGCGGCAGTTAACTCAACTGCTATAATTGTATACCCGCCAATTTGGGTTCTCGACCACCACCAGTTATTCCACACATCCGACATCTCAACATTGCCCCAATTGTGATCATGATATCCCGAGCCTGTAACTTTCCGCTTCTTGCCGTTATAGGTGACTTCTCCTGTTACGCTTGCGTAAGGAACAGAAGGAAACCATGCAAAAAAATGTTTTTCATCATTACCGAAATACCATTTCCCCACTCCCGGTCTCCATGAAGGGTTTAACCTTTCGAATTTTAGATCGCATACTATGCTCCGGGTTTTCGTATAAACCGTATAGCTTGTTAAATCCCCAACAGCCCGGTTTTTTCCAATTGTAATATCGCATTTCTCTTTCGAAGCGTTAAACCTGTCAAGGGGCTCAGTTTCGAATTCCGTATACCGGGTGCCGTTTGGACCCACTATTCTCACGTCAATAGTGGGGACCGGTCCGCTGTTAACGTTTATTAGACTTTTTGTTAAAAAGGTAATAACAACAACCGATCCATCATCAAGATGAGCGTCGAAGTACCACCATTCAAAGGTGCCCGGTTCCATGGTCGTTCGTATCCCGTCTTCCCACATCTCAGGAATCTTTTTTAAATTTTCTTTCTTGAAATGGGTCTCACTTTTCCCCAGGATAACCGGCTCCACTGAGGATTTGCACTGCAATGAAGCAATAAGTGTTAGTGTGATAAGTATAATAATGAATTTTCCCGGTGACTGTTGGCCGTTCATAAATTGGTTTCCATATTTTTTGATTTTAAAATATATTGATACATTATTATCTGAAATATAATAATAATTTGCAAGGATAAAAAAAGCTTTACACGATAAAATTGTTTGAAGAATATAAGTCTAAATAAACGGAAGAAATTCAATGACCTTGCGAATATACAAAAATAAAAAAGAAGAAGAAACAAAAGACCACTATACACTCGAAGTCCGTGATGATGCTCAAACGCTGGATATTGTAAAAAGCGCAAGCCATGCTAAAAAAGGCTATAATAGCGAAGAAGCTGATATTGTCGCGGCAAGCACATTGAATATGAGTCTTGAAGAATATAAAAAATGGCGGGATGACCGTGAGGAGTTTGATAGGCGATGGTGAGGTTAAATTATAATATGCGAAAAAGTATACCGGTTCTGTTTTTGACAGCTATTTTATTGGTTTTAGCTATTCCCGGGAATTCATCCCGCGAAAAAAAAGTCCTATGGACAACAGCTAAAAATGGTCTTCGCTTAAGGGAATCTCCGTCTTTGAGTAAAAATAAAATTTGTTCAATACCGTATAATACTAAAGTGTTTTTCATAAAGGAAAAAAAGAATAATGAAACCGTAGCCGGTAAAACCGCCCGCTGGATATACATTAAATGGGGATCAAAAAAAGGATGGGTTTTTGGAGCCTGGTTATCTTTTCATAAAGATAAAAAGTATACCGGTATTGAGTTGTTGGCCGCGTTCCCTGAAAAATTAAGAGAAGTAGAATTAAGAGCGAATAATACATATTTTGTTACAAGGGATTGCTTTTGCGCGAATAAAATTTTTGTCATCGATCATAAAAAACATAGAATAAATATATTTTCATATTGTTCTTATAAGCAAAATGGAGAACCGGATAACGGTATGTATAGAATATTAACTATTGAAAAATTAGATACGAATGTCTTTCAAATTCATGCGACAACTGCTCTCAGCACCAATCCATTTACGCTTACATTTACCTTTAACAAAAATATTATTACTCTAACCTCAAAATCTAAATCTAATTCTAAAGGTTCAAAAACCCACCTGGTCGATTATAAAAAGAAACATCTTTACCCGGTATACAACTGGGATTGTGAAGGTTTTGACGGCTAGCGCCACGGCTTGAACCTGACTATGGTAAAAAAAATGGGATGGGCTGCAAAAACACAACCCATCCTGTTTTAAAATACCAGGTTGTACTTATTTCTTTTTTGAATTGTTCATGCAGCCGCAACCGCAAGAGCTTTTTGTTTCTTCCTGAGTTTCACAAGTTTTTTCTTCTTGCTGCTCTTTGGTCTCTTTTGTGGATTTTTCCATAGTTATCACCTCCTGTTTTTAAGTATATGCATATGTGCTAAAATAAATAATAAAAAAAATCCTGATTTTTATATCATAGATTCATTTATTATTTTTTGCATCCTTTTGAACATATTCGATTAAGCCTTTCCCTGCATTTTCCTAAAGAATCAACATTTGAAAATTTTGGTGCGTATGTTTTGACCAATCTTGCTATTCAAGAATAATTGGTGTGTCTACAGAATCAAAACACATTTCAATAAATTCATATTCAAACCATTCTTCGAACATTTTAAATGAAATATTTTTTGGAAAATAGTTTTCATCAGTATACCAGGACCATAATTCATGAATAAAAATATCTTTATATTCGAGTTTAACCTGTTTAATGATTCCTTCCGGTGAAACATCATCAAATTCTTTGATCATGTATAAGGTCTGAGTTGAGTATAATTCACTTTCAGGCATAGCGCCATCGTCATAATCATTTATCCAGTCAACAAACGGTTTTTTGGGTTTGACTAGAAGAAAACTTCTATTTGTAATCAATTTCATTCATTTTTCCTTATTTTTTCAATTGAATTTTGTAATAACCGAATCAATTTTTTAGTATCTTCAATCGAAAGCTCCAGCTCTGTATTATCCGTTACACCATCTTCCGGAAATGATTCATCTCTAATATCTATGCTTGATATATCTAAATCACTACACACATTCCAGGTTTCGATATTTATACAATCGTCATGTATTCCAGCCTCTACTTCAATAAAACCTTTTCGATATGGTACATTATTACAACGAATTCGTTTCAATTTATCCTCCACACCAAAAAGTCGGGATATTTGCGATTCCCTGGTATTTTGTTAACCAGGAGTGCAACTACCAACATGATGGCCGCACTAAGTCCGGCGGGTATTATAGCATATTCCTACTGCTTTACCGAATTAAAATTTACTTCCGAAATGAATGCTCATCAACGGTCGAAAAAACAACATAATAAAAAGCGAAAAATAATTTGCAAGGAAATTTTCTAAATTCTGTTTTCTTATAAAGTTGTAAAAATAGGATGGGCTGCAAAAACACAACCCATCCGCTTTTAAAATATCAGGTTGTACTTATTTCTTTTTTGAGTTGTTCATGCAGCCGCAACCGCAAGAGCTTTTTGTTTCTTCCTGAGTTTCACAAGTTTTTTCTTCTTGCTGCTCTTTAGTCTCTTTTGTGGATTTTTCCATGTATATCACCTCCTGTTTTTAAGTATATGCATATATGCTAAAATAAATAATAAAAAAATTCCTGATTTTATATCGATCTTATCTCATGGATTCATTTATTATTTTTTGCATCCGTTTGAACATCCGCAGGAACATATTCTATTAAGCCGCTGCCTGCAGCTTTCTAAAGAATCAACATTTAGAGAATATACAATATTATAGCCCTGCCTCTCATCGGTCACTAAATCAAAGTTCTTTAGTATACGCAAGTGTTGAGATGCAGCAGAGGCAGTTATCCCTAATTTTTCAGCTATAGTATTTACATACATTGATTCAATTTTTAAAAGCTCAATAATTTCTATCCGCTTATCTACGGATAGAACTTTAAATAATTCCGCTGCGTCTTTCATGTAACTACCAACTATTTAAGTGTCTCTGCATATACTACAATATAACTAATATTGGTCTTTTTGTCAAGTATTTATTGATATTTATTCTTCTTCACACCCAAAAGTCGGGATATTTGCGGCTCTTTGGTATATTGTTAACCAGGAGTGCAACTATCAACATGATAACTGCGCCAAGTCCGGCGGGTATTATGGCATATAAATAACCCAGGCTATGAATTTTGCTGCTGCCGATTACCGCGATTAGCGCGGTTGCGCCGCCGGGAGGATGTAAGGTTTTTGTGGCATGCATAACTGCTATTGCTGTGGCAACTGCCAGAGAGGAGGCCAGCAATACTTGAGAAGGGAAAAGCTTATAGCAGGTGACTCCTATAATTGCTGATAGTATATGTCCGCCCACCAGGTTTCTTGGCTGAGCTAAGGGACTTTTAATAGCTCCATATAAAAGAACCGCAGACGCTCCAAAAGATCCTATTACCATTACAAGGTCTGTACCTTCAATAATGTTGGAATTAATGTACGATACCGCTGCAATCCCAAGAAATGCCCCTATCCATGACCAGGCAATTTCAGATAGACTTACCATTGGCGGACTTTTCGTTGAGCCTTTCATTTTTGAAAAATAACCGTCCCGGGGCTGTTTTGCTCTTTTTAATTCTATATTCATTATAGTGATTCCTTTTCCTGCTGTTTTGCTGTATTTAATAACAAACGGGGGATAATTTGCAAGGAATTTTTATGAAATTAGGACTCCTGACTAAAAAATGTCTGCCGAATTTCGAAGAACGTACGCAATTAAGCTACTTGTTACAGGTTCCTTCAATGACCAGGTATACGTCTTCTTTTAGAAAGTAGGTGTTGGTGATATTCAGTATTGAAGATTTCTCTACATACGTAAGAGTGTTGCGGTCGAATCGAGCTCCATAGACCTTTTGAACGAAAGGAGCGAATCGCTCTTGTTTTTTTCTTATTGCGGGATTTTTCGAATAAACCATTTCGAGTAAGAGGAAGCGCGCGCCCGGCTTCAGTACTCTTTCGAACTGGTCTATTGCCAGCGGTTGAAGATGATCCGGCATTACACAGCACAAATATGTGGAGACCAGCCAATCAAAACTATCGGCAGGAATCGACTCCATTGATGCTGCATCCTCAAGTACCGGGTGGAATTCACATTCTGCTGACCTGCCTCTTTTGGCTGCTATTTTTAACATCTCCCTGCTTATGTCTATACCGGTTACTGTTACTCCCGGATGGTAATATCGTAAATTGCGTCCCGTACCCACACCAACTTCTATTGCCGATCCTTGCACATCTTTAAGCAGCGCGGGTCTCCACTTCCTGTATTGCCTTTCCCAGGGATAATCCAGAATGTCATAAAACATTGAAGTTATCCGGTACTTCGCTTGAAGCAATTTGTTTTCATGTTTAATATTTGTAATTTCCGGCATTTGTTCTCTATACTATAGGGAACAATTACTTTGTAAAGTGAATTTTTATAAAGAATTTCCCTGAGTCGCTGCTGTTCCGGGAAAAAAGTTGATTTATTTGTTAAATCATATATATTTTTTACATGGAAACTACAAAAAAAATGAAAACAGTTGAATGCGGTAACTGCGGAGCCCATGTCCCTCTCACTAATTCCCTCTGCAAATATTGCAAAACCCCTATTGATACGGGTCACAAACTAACCGACGCGGATAAAGAGAAGCTTACCGCAGTCATCAATTCCATGGAAGAAGCCTTAAAAGCTTCCGAAGGCCTGGAATGGATAGGCGGGGTCAGTTTTATTTTGCTGGCGGGTCTCGCTGTTGGTCTTTTTATACTCTTCAACAGAATTTTTTCATCATTACCGGCTGTAGTTGGCTTGTCGGTTTTTACGGGGATAGTGCTTTTTTGTTTCTTTGGCTTCATTATTGCTTTGAGCCAAAGCCACGGGTACAGAAAGGCATATGATAATGATCTGCGGTTAAGAATTAACGAGTATCTGGAGAACCGGAATTTTACCCGGTACCAGTTCGATACCCTGGCAGAGGAAGTCCTGGGTAAAAAAGCTGTGCTGCGGCGGTTTCTTTTTAAGAATTGATTTAACGGAAGAAACTGTTGATATACCGGGGGCCATTTTGCGAAGATGCTCCGGGCAAGGTGTGGGTTCTGAGAGACGTTGCAGTGCAACGCCTCTCTTCCCGGAAACCAGCTCTATTTAAAAAGAGTTTCTTGAGAGTGCTGACCCCGCGAAGCAGGGAAAAAATAGGTCAGAAACCTGATAGTATTGCGAGCTGCATCTGGCCTGGAAGTATGAGCTCTTTGGGTTGTGAGGACTGTTTGAGCGGAGCGAGTTCCGCATCAATCCAAAGAGCTCATGCTTCCAGGCCCGCTCACAAGCAAAATTTAGTTTCTTGAGAGATAAAATGGAAAGAGACGGGATTCAGACGTATTATGGGCATTGCTTGAATATTGTCATTAAACCAGAGCTTGACACAAACGAAATAATTGATATTTTCCTATACAAATGAGAT
>JAAENB010000181.1 GCA_024224995.1 bacterium
AAAAAGACTGTTTAATAGAAGAAACTCCTTTTTTTTGATAGTTTTTAACGTTTTTCCGGGGAGCTGATTGCTATATATATGCAGAACATTATACTGCAATATTTATGAAAGGTTCAGGCTCCTTCGATAAGTCCGGAATGAGCAAAAAATGGGCATTGTCTTTTGTTTATGATACAAACGGCAATGGTTTATAACGGTTTAGCTAAACTGCGTTTTAATGATTTTTAGGTTTTGTTGTGGGCTCTTTGTTTTGAGTATCTGTCAAAGGTAAAGTCTGACCCCGCTCCCGGACGACAAGTCGGCGAGAGCCATAAAAATTTGTTTCATTTTAAAATAATTATTGGTCCAAATAGTCACTTGACACAAACAAAGTTTCCAATTTTTTAAGACCACCTACAGGATCTGTTCTTATGTAACCTTGATAACCTACATTACCTTGCTGAGAAGAGGCATCTGGTCCATTGAACTCTTCTTCTTGATTATTTGATGAATGTTGACCATGCCATTGCTTAAATGCAGAAGCGCCTAAATGAAGAAACATTTGCAGGTTATTGACTGTCGTTTTCGGAACATCAGAAACAGACCATTTATTAGCGTCAAAATCAGCTCCATCAGGTCGGTGAGCTGCATCTTCTACAGCAGGCGGATCACCATATTGATTCTCATTCCATCGATATTGTAGATATCTCCTGACAAGCAATATTTCACTCCCTTGCCCTAGATTAATGGTTACATTTTTTTCGCTTATTTGCTTGATATGATAAAGAGAATTTGCTTGAACAAACGCTAGTAATCTAGCTTCATCATGACCTCCTTTAATTCCCATGAGTTTATGCTCACCAAATCCACGACGCTCTGCTTGAATCATATGCTCAATCAACTGAGGAGTAATTATTTGGGGAACATTTTCATTATCTGGATTGGTCCCACCGCGTGCTTGTGTATAGGGTTTAAATTCCTGATATATCCCTTCGCTCTCAATATAATCTCTCAATCCCGCCTCATTTGGTTGATTCAATACCCCTAAGACTAGTTGTCTTTTATTTTGAGCTTGTAAATCCAAATCAACAATTTCCTTGCGGATCAGCCTCTTCAATTCTTGAGCTTTTATTTGTCGATCTGGTGCATCAAGACGAGCTAAAAGATTTTCTTCTGCAGCCCGATATTCTTTATAAAGATGCCGCAAGATTGCAATTTTATCTTGATCATTTTTACTGAGAACAGTATGAGCACTTCCTGGCTCTAAGACAGCTTGATCTCTAAATGAATGAGTCCTGTAGGCTGCCGCAATTTTATCCGCAATTTGCCTTTCAACACTTTGACCATTTTCCTTGCTGATATAGGTTCTATGAATTGTAACGATGACTGTATTATCTGCTTCAGCTTGAGCATGAATTCCTCCAGCATCCTGGTACAGGATGTGAATTTCACCATTTGCACTTTCGTTATGATTTTGAAATTTCCATAAGTTGTTATTCGTTTGAATCACATTTTTGAAAATTGTCACATCCTCTGTATTTTTCTTTTCTTCCAACAATCCAATAATTCTTTTTCGAGAAGCTGTAGAGGCCATTAAGCTTTCTCCGGTAATCATTGAACCAGATGCGGTTTGAAGACGTTGTAAGATAGGCCCTTCATTGATGCTCCTCAATTCCGTCAATCCATTAAAAATCGCATTCTTCTTGTTTTGACCATGCTTTCCAGTTGAATTATACATCAGATTGTAAACACAAATAATTCGCCTCAAAACATTAAGTGCTTCTGTTTCAATAGGGACTCCTTTTATAAGAAGACCAGGACATCTCTCCGATACTGTACGAATTGCATTTTGAAACAGTTCTCTATACCCTTCCAATTCATTTTTGATTACAGAATTGTCTGCAAAGTCTTTTTTAAAGTACCTGTCTTTTTGAGGAATAGCTGAGATGCCCATTAACTGAATAGCTTCAGATTTTGAAAAAAAGATAGGAGGATTCTTTGATTGAATTGGGGTTAGGCGTATGGAGGCTTTCAACTTTCTTTGTCCAATAGCCTCTGCCCGATTATCCACAAACCCAAAACCCTGCTTCCCTCTACTTTTCTTTTGAGCAACGGAATTAGCAACTGCACTACTTTTATTCTCTTTCGGTTTAGTTTGTAAAGCCCTTCTCCCCATCTCATCGGCCTCCCTTTCCAACTGCGGACTATCATTCAAAGGAAGCCCGGCCACTCTTCCTGTAGGCTTAACCCGGCCTTCCAGCTGCTGAACAACATGAGCAGCCTCATGGGGCAGGTGTTTTTCCTGGCCTGGCGCCACGTAGATTTCTGTTCCCTGGGTATAGGCAAGAGCACCTACTTCTTCAGGTTTGGCTGAATTTGTATGCACCCGCACGTCACTTAAATCAATTCCTGAAAGATTTTCCAGCCCGGTTTTCAAATTGCCGGGTAAGCCGGTGTTGTTTGCTTTTGCCTGGCGAACAGGTTCATCGGCAGTTGCCGTGTCCGGAGAGGGGCGAGAAGAACTCATTGTACGGAGTTTTTTTTGATATGACGTCCTGTCATTTTTTTTGTTTGTATTTTTATAAAAGTGCCCGGGCTTTTCCTCCTTCATTTGAAGGGGCTCTTGTTTCGGCGGTTCACCGGAGTGAAAATATTCAAAAGGGTTGTCCTGGATAAGTTCACCGGGAATTAGCCCGTTTTTTATCATCCGGGCAACGGCCTGGTTGCCAACGGTGCGTTGAAGGTTCATGATATAATCTATTGTTGGGTCTGAATACCGTGCCTGTTTTTTCGCGGACTCTTGTTTTGTTTTTTTTTGCCCAAAAGAGTTTCTAAACTTATTGTTATCTTCTCTATACATCTTTGCCCCCTGATATTTTTGGAGTTATTATGTTAAAAAAATATAATGGTGTTTAATAATTATTCCATACTGTACTGCGCCTCCGGAAGCTGTAAACAATTTTAACGTTATTTTTTTTTAAAGTTCTATATTGGGCTTGATTCGTCAACA
>JAAENB010000182.1 GCA_024224995.1 bacterium
GACCCGGCAGGGCCGGGAAAAAATACGGAAGAAACTGTTTTTAAAAAATGGATCGGTTTCAGCATGGGGCTACCCGGGGGTGAATCCCCGGGCTACATGACTTTACCCCTCCGGGGTATTTCTGGTATGGTACTGAATCGCCCGCAGGGCATTGGTTGACCATTGGTTGATGCTGACCCAAGACAGAATCGCCCCTATAATGCCGCCATATGGCATTATCAGCGGGGCGACGTGTTGTAGCTCGGGGTTTCAACCCCTCCGTGGTGTTGACCCGGGCAATATCTTCGGAAACAGGCCCGTAGAGGCGTTGCACTGCAACGTCTCTGAAACCACCCCGGGTAAGATCCCCCGAAAAAGGCCTTATTGAAAAAGAGTTTCTTGAGAGAGACTTAATTCATAGCAATTCCAGCTGTTCCGGCAGTGGTGTTTGCTAATAATAAGGCCTTGTGAACGGAATGCCTCTTCCGCTTTTTCCCGGTTGGTATTGTTGATGCCGCTTGCAATGAGGGTGCCATCCTTCTTGAGCAGGGAGGATATTTTTTCCATGTTCTGGGTAAAAACTTCAGTAATCAGGTTGGCGGTAATTATATCGTATTTACGGGAAGAGGGCAGGGACGCAATATCGGATTGGGTAAAATTAATCCCGGTATAGCCATTTATCACCCCGTTGTATTTTGCGCTTTCAATAGAAGCAGCTTCAATATCAACAGCATTGATCTTTTTAAGTCCCATTTTAGCTCCCAGGATAGCGAGGACTCCGGTACCGGTTCCAATATCAAGAAGTTTTATGGTTTCTCTTGTTTCCGGGGTAATGGAATTGAGAACCTGTTCCAGGCATATGAGGCAAAGAGAAGTGGTTGGATGGCTTCCGTCCCCGAAAGCTTCATGATTGTCCAGGTATAAGACCGTGGAATTTTTTTTGCCCGGAGTCCCGGCTAATTCAGCCGGGAATATGTGAATAGTTTCATTTACGGCGTATCCCTCTATTGTTTCCCGCAGCCGGTGTTTCCAGGTCTCCTCTTCGAGTTTCCGGAATATATATGAATCATTCCACTTCATAATTCCAGGTTCAGGGTTTGACTTATTTCGTCAAGGGTAAAACCGTATGTAATCAGAAATTGGGGGTAACCGCATCCTGTGCGACGATGTGAGTGCGCGCGGGAGCTCATTCCCTGATGCTGTTGTAAAAAGCACAAAATGTATTCGGTAAAATGGGAGGGTGTCACTGTCACAACAGGCTGTACCCCCGATTTCTGAGTACTTACTAAAAACCTCAAACCTCAAACTTCTTTCTGGTTGACTAATTAATATTGAGCTGGAAAATGGCGTTTCAAAAAGAATTTTTATGGGAAATGAGATAATAATGAGGTACGTATAATGGAACAGTTACAAGAAGCGATCAAAAAGAAAGTTGTTGAAGAGAATAAGATACACTGTAAGGATGCTTTGCAAATCGCAAATGAACTCGATATTAGTCCAGGGGCAGTGGGAAAAGAGCTGAACGCAATGAAAATCAAGATAAAAGGCTGCCAGCTGGGATGTTTCTAAAGAAGTTTCAAGTTTGAAGTTTAAAGTTAAGAGACAAGAGTTGAAGGAAGAGGTAGTCTTTTTCTAACTTCAAACTTGAAACTTGAAACTTCAAACATCAAACTAAAGAAAAGGAGAATAACATGGCTAAGAAGATGCAAAACGCCATAAGTCCAACACGGAGCGAGAATTACCCGGAGTGGTATTTACAGGTTATAAAAGCCGCGGACCTGGCAGAGAACTCGCCGGTGCGAGGCTGTATGGTGATAAAACCCTGGGGGTATAGTCTCTGGGAAAATATACAATCAGTGCTGGACAGGATGTTTAAAGATACGGGGCATGAGAATGCCTATTTTCCGCTGTTTATACCAAAGAGCTTTCTTGAAAAAGAGGCAGAGCATGTGGAAGGGTTTGCCAAAGAATGCGCAGTGGTAACTCATCACCGGCTGGAAGCGGCAGAAGACGGTTCACTGGTACCGGCCGGCAAGCTGGAAGAGCCGCTTGTTATTCGACCAACATCGGAAACCATAATTGGAGCAATGTTCAGTAAATGGATACAATCCTACCGCGACCTGCCGCTCCTTATAAACCAGTGGGCAAACGTAGTGCGCTGGGAAATGCGGACACGGCTTTTTTTACGGACCACTGAATTCCTATGGCAGGAAGGGCATACTGCTCACGCCACGGAAGAAGAAGCAGTTGAAGAAACCCTGCAAATGCTCGATGTATATGCAGATTTCGCGGAAAACTACATGGCAATGCCTGTTTTAAAAGGAAAAAAGACAGAGAATGAAAAATTCCCCGGAGCCGACATTACCTATTGCATAGAAGCCATGATGCAGGACCGCAAAGCGCTTCAGGCAGGGACCTCTCATTTCCTGGGACAAAATTTTTCAAAGGCGTCGGATATAAAATATCTCGGAAAAGATGATGAGCTCCATTATGCCTGGACAACTTCATGGGGAGTATCAACAAGACTTATTGGCGGACTCATTATGAACCATAGCGACGACGACGGCATGGTACTGCCGCCGCGCCTGGCGCCGCTTCATGTGGTAATTATTCCTTTTCTCAACAAAGAAGAGACCAGGGAAGAGGTTCTGGCCTTCTGTGATAAACTGCAAAAACAGTTAAAAAATACTCTTTATGACGGCAAGCCCATTGCGGTAAAAGTTGATGCCAGTGATAAAAACGGGAGCCATAAAAAATGGGGATGGGTTAAAAAAGGAGTGCCCATCCGTGTAGAAATTGGGCCCCGGGACATAGAATCAAATTCCGTTTTCGTAGCCCGAAGAGACAAAGGACCGAAAGAAGCATTTTCAATGCCTGTTGATGAATTCGCGGCACAGGCACCTGAGATTTTAAAAGATATCCAGGAGAGCCTGTTCAAGCGCGCCCTTGATTTCCGGGAAGAAAATACTCATACTATTGATTCAAAAGAAGAATTCTATAAATATTTTACCCCTGAAAAAAAAGGTTCCCAGGAGATCTTTGGCGGGTTTGTATACGCCCACTGGAACGGATCGGAAGAAGTGGAAACACAGATCCAGGAAGAGCTTGGAGTTACTATCAGGTGTATCCCTCTTGAAGAAGGAGAACCGGGAACCTGTATTTTTACCGGTGAACCCAGCAAGCAGCGGGTAGTTTTTTCCCGGTCATATTAGAAACAGGTTCAAGGTTTTTTCCCGCCGCAGCCGCACCCTTCTCGGGGGCGATTCCGGAGAAGTCTTTAAGAGTTTTGGTGGAAAAAACATCATCTGACGTGGAAGTGACAGCTCTTTGGGGTGTGAGGACTGTTTGAGCGGAGCGAGTTCCGCAGCATCCCAAAGAGCTGTCACTTCCACGTCTGCCGCACCCACTTTCTAAACAAATCCCCCATTTTTTTCCTATTTTTCCCATTTTTCAGTTGACAATATTCCTTAAAATCAGTAGCTTTAATTATACTTCAGGAGGTTAAGTATAATTGAAAGAGAAAAAGCCTGATAAAAAAGACAAAAAAGAAGCAGTTTCTTATCGCTTTGGAGATAAGTTGCGTGAGGTGCGGGAGCGCAAAGGGATTACCATGAGGGCAGTGGCTCAAATGGTGAATCTCAGTGAGAGTCTCATCTCCCAGATAGAGCGGAATAAGGTTTCCCCGTCAATTGACACCCTTTTTGCAATTGTTGATGTGCTGGAAATAGACCTGGATTACCTGTTCCGTGATTACCGGCAAACCAAAAAAGTGGAGCTGGTTCGCCATGACGAGCGGAATTCGATAAATATGCAGCAGGTAACATACAGCCAGCTTTCTGTCCTGGGCGACAGTAAAGAGGAATATGCTATTGAGGCGTTTCTTATGGAAATTGAACCGGGCGGAGAAAAGGGAAGCCGTGAATACGGGCATACGGGCAAAGAGCTTGGTTTTATCCTGGAAGGGAAGGGCGAGCTTGATTACGGAACAGAGACCTACGAGTTAGGTGAGGGAGACAGCATCTCTTTTGCCTCGGATATACCCCATATTTTTAAGAATACAGGGGAAGGGAAATTAAAGGCAGTCTGGGTGATAACACCGCCTAAGATGTTGTTTTTTAAAGAATAACTGTTACTAAAATATTCCCCCCCGCCTTCGGCGGGGGGGGAATATTTTGATTAAAGAAAAGGAGGAACCTTTATGGGAAAGACAACAGTAGAGAAAATTTTCGACAGTCACCGGGTAGATACACCGTCGGGAGATATTAATGTACTAAAACTGGACGCGGTGTTCTGTCATGAGATTACCACGCCCATCGCGATAAATGATCTTGTGGCGCGGGGAAAGGACAGGGTTTTTGATCCAACGAAGATTAAGGCGGTAATTGATCATGTTACCCCCGCGAAGGACAGCAAAACAGCGGAGCAGGGAAAGATCCTTCGTGAATGGGCTCAACGAAATAATATAAAAGATTTTTTTGACATAGGACAAAATGGCGTGTGCCACGCGATTTTCCCTGAAAAAGGGTTTGTCCGTCCCGGGTATACCATTATTATGGGCGATTCACATACCTGTACACACGGAGCCTTTGGCGCCTTCGCGGCCGGAGTAGGAACAACGGACCTGGAAGTAGGGATCTTAAAAGGGGTTTGCACGTTTAAAACCTCCCGGACTATTAAGGTAAATATTACCGGGAAATTACCCGAAGGAGTATACGCAAAGGATGTAATCCTTTCGGTAATTGGGAAATTGGGCGTAGACGGAGCAACAAACTGTGTAATAGAATTCGCGGGAGAAGTTGTGGAGGCCATGAGTATGGAAGCTCGAATGACCCTGTGCAACATGGCTATAGAAGCCGGCGGGACCAGCGGAATCTGCTGCCCGGACAAAACCACGGTAGAATATCTCTGGGAATTTATTAAGGATGAGTTCTCCTCAAAAGAGGCGGCACTGGAAGAATATTCTCAGTGGAAGCCGGACGCCGACGCGGAGTACTACCAGGTCATTGAACATGACGTGAGCGGTCTTGAGCCAGTGGTAACGTATGGGTACAAACCGGATCAGGTAAAGACCGTCCGGGAGATGGAAGGGACAGCAGTAAACCAGGTTTATATTGGTTCCTGTACAAACGGAAGATTGGAAGACCTTCGCGTAGCCGCAAAGATCCTGGAAGGAAAGCGGGTTAGTGAGAATGTACGAGGAATTGTATCACCGGCAACACCGCTTATTTACCGGCAGGCACTGGAAGAGGGCATTATTAAAATATTTATGGATGCCGGATTTTGTGTAACCAATCCCACGTGCGGGGCCTGTTTGGGCATGAGCAACGGGGTACTTGCCCCGGGAGAGTCCTGTGCCTCAACGACTAACCGTAACTTTAACGGTCGAATGGGCAAAGGCGGCATGGTTCACCTCATGAGTCCTGCGACATCAGCAGCCTCAGCTATCGCGGGGACCATAACAAATTCGGAACTGTATACCGGTTAAGCAAGGAGACGGACAATGAAAAATTTTAAAGGAAACGTATTATTTCTGGACAGGTCGGATATAAATACCGATGAAATTATCCCGGCAAAGTATTTGACAGAGAGTACAAAAGAGGCTCTCAAGCCCTATCTTCTTGAGGACCTGACACTGGAAGGTTTTACGCCGGGAACGGGAATTGAAAATAAGGCGGTAATAATAACGCGCGCGAATTTTGGCTGCGGTTCATCACGGGAGCACGCTCCCTGGGCACTGGAAGTAAACGGCATAAATCTGGTAATTGGAGAAAGTTTTGCCAGGATCTTCAGGCAGAATATGTACAACTGCGGCATGATGGCAGTGGAGCTTGAAGCGGCAGCTATTGACAAACTGTTTGCCGATTATGCCGGAAAGCCGGTGCGGCTGGAAGCGGATGTAAAGACAGGCAAATTGATTATAACAGCCGAAGGAAAAGAAGAAACCATTCCATTCACCATCTCCGACTTCGACCGCGCCCTGGTAGAAGCCGGCGGCTGGCTGGATTACGCGGACTCGAGATACTAAGAGTAAGGTGATCGGTCGCCCTTCGGGCGGGGTAAACGGTAATCAGGTAAGAACAACCGATCACCCGATCACCCGGCCCGAAGGGCCTCCGATTACCTTCCCCACAGGGAGGAACCATGAAAAGTATATTCGCGGACAGGATTAGTGATGTACCCCAATCTTTTATACGGGAGATCTTAAAAGTGACGGTGGATGAAGAGGTTATTTCTTTTGCCGGAGGTTTGCCGAACCGGGATTTTTTCCCGGTACGGGAGATACAGGATGCTTGCGTTAAAGTGCTTTCCGCTGACGGGAAGAATGTGCTTCAGTATAGCACAACAGAGGGGTATCTACCGCTGCGGGAGTATATCGCGGAGCAATATCGTATTAAGCAGGATATGGAAATTGATCCCGGGGATATACTAATTACCAGCGGTTCACAGCAGGGGCTCGACCTGGTGGGAAAGACATTGCTTAATGAAGGGGATCATCTTGCCATAGAGGAGCCGGGCTATTTAGGAGCCATACAGGCTTTTTCTATTTATAAGTCTGTTTTTCATGGAGTGCCCCTGTTGGAAGACGGGCCCGATTTAGCGGTGCTTGAAAAAGCGCTCAAAGAAAATTCAGCAAAAAACCCTATTAAGATATTTTATGGGGTGCCCAATTTTCAGAATCCCAGCGGCGTTTCCTATTCGCGGGAAAAACGGGAACAGGTGGGAAAGATCCTTAAGGAATATGGAACCATATTTATCGAAGATAATCCATACGGCGAACTCCGGTTTATGGGAGAGGATAAACCCCTGGTAAAGGAATATCTGCCTGAGCAGACCATCCTCCTGGGTTCTTTTTCGAAAACGGTTGTCCCTTCTTTTCGAATGGGGTGGATAACTGCTAATAAAGAGATTATGGAACGCCTGGTTATAGCCAAACAGGCATCGGACCTGCATACGAATTATTTTACCCAGCGGGTATTATATCAATATTTGTCCGATAATGACATTGATGAGCATATTGCCAAAATCCGGTCGGTTTACCGGAAGCAGCGGGACGCAATGGTACAGAGTATTGAGCAGTATTTTCCCGAAGAGGTAAGCACCACCAGTCCCGAAGGGGGAATGTTTTTATGGGCAACGCTCCCTCAAGGAATGTCTTCCATGGAATTGTTTGAAATAGCCAGGAAGGAGAACGTAGTCTTTGTCCCGGGCAATCCCTTTTACCCCGACGGAAAAGACCGGAACACCCTTCGGCTCAATTTCTCCTGTGTCGATGAAGAAACGATTGAAGAAGGAATAAAACGTCTTGGCAGGGTCATCAAAAGTATGGTAATCTAGGGATTATTTCATTTTGATGTTACTGCTGTTGGTGATGTCGCCGCGTGCTTCAAAGGGGATGACGTATATTTTTCCCTGTTTGTATTTTCGCAGTTTTAGCTGCGTGGCGAATTCGGGCAGGTCATTGGTGAAGCGTTCGTTAAATTCAAGTGCTATTGAAAGTTTTGGAGTAATGAGTTTCCGGTTTAACGAACCTTTCATTTTCAGTTTAACGTCGGGAGAGTTGAAAATAAACGAATTGATGCGGTAATTTGTTTTGTTGATATCGGCATTCCCGTAGATGATATTAAATTCAAGATCTTTTAATTTATACTTAAGAGCCGAAAGCCAGATTCCCAGACCGTTTTGAATACCCGTATTGGCAACTTTCCCTTTGTTGATACTAAACCGGATGTTCCCGGTAAAGGTGTCAAGTATGTTATCGCTGATATTAAATTTCAGGTTTGCTTTTCCATCGGCGATTCCAAAGAAACGGTTCTTGAACTGGTCGCTGAATACCGTAAGAGACTGCACTTTGATCTTGTTAAAAGCCGCAGAGGTGGATACTACGGGAACACCGCCGCCGACGGCAATTCGTCCTTTGCCGAAAACCTGTCCGTTCATAAACCCGGTAGAGAATTTATTAATAACAATAGAGTTTCCCGAAAGAAAATAGTTTAATTGAACCCGTGAAAAGTCCAGCTTTTTTATTTTTAATGAATTAATAAATACCTGGCCGGCAATAGTAACCGGAAGATCCAGCTTTGTTGAACCGCTTGATTGCTGTCCGGAATTGTCTCCCAGGGTGAATGTATTGGCGTTAATATTAATAAAGAATTTGTTAAACGACTGGTCTGTTGAAGCGATGGAGGCCAGGCAGGGATTGCCGTATATTTTTAAGGGAATTTTTTCTTTTTTGAATGTATTGTTTTTTAACTCCAGGCTGGTATTGATCCCGCTTACTATTTTTTTCCTGGTATCAAATCCCAGGTTAACCAGGCTCACGGAACCATTATACATTTTTTTTTGATAGTTGAGATTTCCCCGGATCTTTCCAAAGAGTTTTGCCGGAAGGAAATCGAGAATGGGCCGTACGTCACCAATATGCACGTCGATATTGACAATATTGAAGCTGAGTAAATAAGCGGTATGGCTAAGGTACAGGCTTTTGATTATAGCGGAAGAGGTATCGATCTTCGCGTTAACATTGGATAAAAAGACGGTCTCATTAGGCATACTAACTTTGCAATAGCCGCTCACAATGGCCCTTTTTTTTGAGTTAACCAGGGTACATGATCCTTTTACCGAGCCTTCGATCCCTTGAGGGGTTATTTTTAGATTACTAATCTCGGAAGAAGTAATATGATAGGGTTTTTGGGGAACCATGGCGAATGTATATATCCATAAGAGTGATGCTTTTTCAACAGAAACATCACCGGTAATTTCCAGCGTTTTCTTTTTTGATTCATCAGGAACGACTATTTTAACTTCCGGCTTAATAACCCCTCTTTTTTTGGGCAGGATTATTTTACAGTTTGAAACAAGCAGGTTTTCATCATCATCAAATTCGATCCTGGCGTTAACCGTATAGTCACCTTCTATCGTTGCCAGGTTAAACCCCTCGACGTTTCTTGGGGCTTTTTTGAGTGAGATAACAGCGTTTTCGAGTTTTATATTTGATATCTTTGTTTTAATAACCTGGGAACTCTCTTCTTCTTTTTCATCCTTGTCTGTCTGCGTAAGCTGGTTCATCATTTTGTCGATATTGGAAAGACCGGTTTCATCGTACACGACATTTATTTTCAGGTTCTTTAAGTAAATTTGCGTAATATTCAATTCTTTTTGGAGAAGGGCACGTATTGAAAAACCGAGAGCGGCATCATCGGACGCTGCTAAAACAGGGCTCTCCTTTGTGGGGCCGTTATGGATCTTGAGATTTTTTAACACGATTCCTTTAAGACTGTAATCAATTTCATCAATTGTTATTTTGCGCTGCAGCGTTTTTTCCGCTTCCGTAATAATGATTTCCTGTAGTTTTTCTTTGGGGTAAAAGACAACAAATAGCGCCGCAGCAGCGGCTATAAGTACCACGAGAATAAGAGTGATAATTGACAGGTATTTCAACAATCGCAATTTAACTTTCAGAATTCTTACAATTACCCGGGACAAGAATTTAAGAATTTTAAGTTTTACTTCAAGGATTTTAGAGATTTTTGCTTTTATTCGACTCACGTTTTCTTTCCATGGCTGCTTGCTTTTTGTAAAAATGGACTGTTTTTTCAAGTTCTTCAAGATCCGTGGATATGACTTTACCTTCCACAAGTTTTATGTGCTTATCTTCTAATAATTGGACCATGAGAACATCTCCTTTGTCCGGAGCAAGTCCAACCATATTAATAAGTTCCTTGGTCCCGAACTCAAAGTTATGCTGCTGCCGGGATGCTATTTTTATTTTTTGTTTTTCTATTTGAAGGACCAGGATATCGTAAATTCTACCCAGGTCGTCTTTTATCATCAGGTTTTCCAGCTGCCGGTAGGCGGTCCATATTCTTTCGCTTAACAGTTGAATTAAGCGGGTAGCCAGCTGCGGCTGGGCCTGGACCATGTTTTCAAAGTTTGATTTGTTAATTGCCAGTACTGAGACATCTCCAAAGGTGATGGCAGAAGCGCTCCGGGGTTTATTGTCGAGCAGGGCCATTTCACCGAAGATATCACCCGGTTTGAGCACTGCCAGAAGGACTTCTTCATTAACGATTTTTGTAATTTTAACTTTACCGGTTTGAATTATATAGAGTTCATCTCCGGGCTCATATTCACTAAAGATCATGGTATTGTCGGCATAGGACCTGTTCATGCTTTCGCTGCTGGGGGGAGCCGCAGCTTTATACGGAGCTTTGAGCTGTTTGAGCCGCTTTAAAGAATGATCCCGGTGCGAGCCGTTAGGGCAATACTGGACATATCTCTGGTACGCGTATGTCGCGTGACTAAATGCTCTTTTTTTGAGATAATATTCACCTATATTAAAAAGATGCGACGGATCTTCTTCAACGGCATTCTTGAAGGTAAGGTTGGTTATTGCCACATCAAAATCTCTTAGTTTCCGGCTGAAGAAACGGATTATTTTCATTGCTACAGTCGGATTTTTTTGAATAAGAAGACCAAATTGGTCCCGATCTACCGATATGAGGGAGACACTCTCCAGGGAAATGGCAGTCTCAATCCGGGAATGGGTGCTCATGCAGGATACAACACCAAAAAAGTCACCGGGACCGCATATTCGAAAGGGCTCTTCCGCTACAACCGGATTTTCTTTGGTTACTTTTACCTGCCCTTTGAGAATGATATAAAAATTGACGGCATTTTTTTTACCTTCAATGATTATAAACGAATTGGCAGTATAATTCTCCACTTTGAACTGGATTGCTGACATTGTTCCTCTTTTTTGTAGATCTACCCGGCTATACTTCTGTTGAGCATAGGTATTCTACTCTATGATTTTATCACACTATCATTAAAATCGGCAATAAATCAAGTAATTTCTATTATTTATTATGCCATAAGCCTAAAAAGTGTATGAAGAGGGAGGCGAGCACCGGTCCGGACCGGGACTCGCCTTCAATTATTATAGCCGGGCTTTAAAGTTGATGATTTTGGGATTAACCAGTTTTTCAAAGTCTCGATATTTCATTTTTATCAGCTCAGTATGAGTTCCGGCATTAAAGCATATTTCATCATCTTTCGAAAGTGATTCGGAAACAAATTCATCCATTCCGTATAATTGTCCAAATGGCGGCATTGCGCCCAGTTCGCAGTCGGGGAACAGGGCCATTAAGTCGGCTTCCGTGGCAAGTTCTATTTCTTCTGTTTCGAATATCTTTCGGAGAAGGTTGGGATTTACCCGCTGATTTGCGGTCATTACAGCCATGGTCATCTTACCGTTGATCCTGAGTACCACTGTTTTGGCCAATTCCTTACCGGGAATATGTGCCACATGCGCTGTCCTCTGTGCTGAATAAGCAAGAGAATGGTGGATACTGGTATAGGGGATGTTGTTGCTGTCCAGGAAATTCTTGATGTTCTGGCCTTTCATAATCTACCTCCTTATGATTAAAGTAACCGGTTATTATTGCTATTAATAATAAAGTAATAAGAGATAATGGAAAAGTGTAATAAATATTCGGGTATGGCGATAAAAGTTTTTGGGGCAGGGCCTAATCTCCCTTTTTACGTTTTTTCTCAAGGCTCAAAAGCCCTTCATACGGGTTTTCCGTAATACTGAGTGCGCCATCGGTGCCGGAGACCGGTGAAACCGAGAGCCATCCCCGGTCGGCATTGCCAAGGCGGGACTGGATCTTTGAGATTGAAGCAAGGGCAGCCTGCTTGAGCTCCTGGCTTACGGAACTTTTCGCGAGCTGGTGCAGTTTTTCAACAACGTCAACTGTTCCGCAGGAGCCCAGAGCCGCGATTACCGGCAGGAGAAGAGGCTGGTTTTGTTTTATTAATTCATCGCCCAGGAACGGGGAGAGCGTTTCATCTCCAAAAGCTTCAAAAGCGGTGAGGATGGCGATTTTAAGGTCCGGAGCGTCCGGGGATTCATGCTTTGTATAAAGGGACAGAAGAGAGTCTGTGCTTTTCGTATAGCGCTTTTCTTTAAAAACATCGATAATATTAATAATGCTGCTGTAATTTTTTGCCTTTTGGCCTTTCGTGAGCGGAGTATTTATTAAAATACGGTGTAAATGGTCCATGCCTTTTTCCGGTAAATGCCTGGCTGCTTCGATCTGTACATCAAGATTCTTATGGTCCAACAATGATTCCATAAGTTTTATCATATCATTATCGATAAAATTATTATTAGTAAGCATACGAATATTGTTAATAATAACGGGGCCCGGTTTTTCGGATTTAATATTTTCCACCAGCCTGTTTTTTAAAGGATAATCAGTATCGCATAATGATGTTGATATTTTCAGCATTGTTCTTGTTATGGAAATTATGGATTCTTTAGTAAATGATGAAGAATAGAGAACAAAAGATTTCCCGGAAATTTCGATAATATTATCTTTTGCCAGCTGCATAAGTAATTGCCTGGTTTTGGCGTTGAGAAGAGCCGTAAGGATAAGCGGTTTTGACGCGGAGATTAGCATGTTTTGGTCGAAATCGGCATCGCCGGTCAGGATATCGCCCAAACCCATCTTTTTTTTAATTTGTGTTATTTTTGTTTCTTGCGAGATATTTATTTTCCAATCTGCCGGCAGGGTAAGATCGATGCGTATATAGAGATATTCCACCCCTTTTTTTAATTGAGTTTTGATTAAGATTTTAAGTTTGTTGATTGTACCGGCAGCATGGGTACCCTTGAAGAGGCGTCTTTTTTTTATTGTTAAAGCAAAATGACCGCCTGCTTCAGTAATAACAGCATCAATAGTCTTTGGTTGTCCCTTTTTTGCAAGCGGTGAGAAGATGTATAATATTATAAGTAATAATACGATGACGAAAAATAATTGCACGAAAGACATCTTAGTTGTTCTCTACAAAATTAATGTTGATATTCACCACTTCAGGGCTATTGCCGACCCGAACCGGCGGTCCCCAGGTACCGAAACCCGTTGAGACATAGAAATGAGTATTTTCTATTTTTTTATAGCCCCGGCTCACCTCGTAGATGGCACTGGTGATAAAATTGATGGGCCACAACTGCCCGTGATGGGTATGCCCTGAAACCTGCAAATCAACGGAATTTTCAACGGCAGTTTCAAGATGAAAGGGCTGGTGATCCATAAGGATCAGGGGAAGGTCTTTTTTTATCTCAGAGAATAATTGGGGAAGGGTTTTTCTCGTGCTGCCGGAAAACCTGCCCCTGCTCTGATCGTCTCTACCGGCCAGGTGGAAACTGTTATTTATTGAAATAACCCTGTCCCGTAAAACCGTTATGGAATGATTTTCCAGGTATGTACAGGCATCCGTAACGCCGCCAATGAACTCATGGTTCCCGGTACAGGCAAAGGTTCCGTATTTCGATTTGATCAATTTCAGGGTCTCACCAAGATTCTGTTCAATTACCGGGGCAAGATCTTCGTCAACAATGTCTCCTGCCAGAAGAACAATATCGGCATTAAGGTCATTGAGCATGGTTACCAGTTTTTTAAGTCTTGAGTTACGGATAATATTCCCCAGGTGTATGTCCGTGACCAGGGCAATATTTAATGAATTCAAGGGGGAATTTTTTTTGGGTATATCGATTGTTATGGTTTTTAGCCGGGGCCGGGCAGCATTAATACTGCCCGAAAGAACCAGGATCGAAGCAAGAACGATCACCGCAAGAGCGGTTATTCCTTTTATTTTGGCATAGTTCGTTGTTAAAAAATCCGGGAAAAAACCGGTAAGCTGCTGTAATCCTCTGACCAGGTCCAGGAATAATACGGCAAGGAAGAAATAAAGCATAAACGCGAGCCAAACAGACCCGGTCCGGATGAAGGCTTCACTGGCTTTGCAAATGGTAAATCTTTCCAGTATCCTGCCGGCTATGAAAGAGAGAGCAAGGAGCAGAAAGATAACAGTATATACCTTACGCAGGGGGTTATCCACGGGGATTGCCTGCAAGCCCCTGGTAAATACATATAAATGAAGGGAGGTATATATTGTAAGGACTACAGTAAGGAAAATAATGAAACTGGTGAGCGGTTTCATTATTATTTTCGATTAAATATGGATATTTTTTGGAAAATGCCTTTTTTTTGCGGAGCAGTTTTAGAACCCTGTCCAATATTCCCCATACTCTGGGGCTCTTCCGGGAATTGGGCACCTTTCTTTTTTTTGCCTTTTTTTTCGGCTTTAGCCCTGGGGTTTCTGATGAGGTGATAGAAAGAATTTAACAGGAATCCTCCGGCAATTCCAATACAAATGAGAACAACAAGCGGCAGCGAAACTTCCCACATGAGGATGTGAAACATTACCGACTGCATGTTCTGGGTTGCTATTACCGTAAGAATGATGGCGATAACTATGAGAATAACCTGTTTTACTTTCATTATATTAATTGATCCTCGTCATTGAAAATGGCAAAATATTTGTCAAGAGATCCCTGCTGTAAAATATGCATCAGGTCATTGTTGATATTCAGCATAACAAACTGGCCGTTGAGCGCTTTCATCTTTTTATGCATTGAAATAAGCGCGCCAATAATAGATGAATCAATAAAAATGACGTTTTTCATGTCAATGGCTACTTTTAGGTTGTTGCTGTCCGTAAGACTGAAAAGTGCCTTTTTCAGTTCGTTTATATTATACAGATTAACTTCTCCGTTCACCTTTAGGACTTTATAATCTCCAATATCCCGATATTCAATATCCATCTACTTCCTCCGACTTTTCTCTTTTGAGTATTCTAAAAAAATTATTGTAATTTGTAAAGCAGAAAATATATAAGGGAGCTTAGCGGTTTTTAATATTCAATTTTTTATATAATTTTACTATATTTTTGTGTCCTTGTTTCTGTGCGATATAAAGCGGAGTATATCCTTCTTTTGTTTTTGCGTTTACCTCGGCCCCTTTTTGGATCAGGAGCCGTACAATTTTGATATCGCCCTTGAATGCCGCAATATGCAAGGCGGAATAATTGTTTATCTTTTTAGCATTCACCTGAGCCCCTTTTTTGATCAGTAATCGAATTATTTCAATATCGCCTTTCATACATGCGAAAAGCAGCGGTGTGTCCCTGTTGGAATTTTTAGCTTCTATATCAGCACCGTTATCGATTAGAAATTGTACCATTTTTATTTTATTGTGCATTATTGCAATATATAAGGGAGTGGTTCCGTATGGTCCTTTTATATTAATGTCGGCTCCTTTTTGGATTAATAATCGTACGATGCCTATATTGTTTTTTTCTGTTGCAATCTGTAACGGGGTGAATCCATCATTTGCTGCCGCATTAATATCAGCTCCGTTTGAGATTAATATGCCTGCAATATCCGTATAGTTCTTATATGAAGCAACATATAAAACGGTTAATCCGTTTTTATCTTTTGTATCCACCTCAGCTCCGTTTTCAAGCAGTAACCGTACAATTTTTGTTTTTCCTTTGTTTGATGCATGATATAAAGGGGGGAGTCCATCTGTATCTTTTATAGTAAGATCAGCTCCGTTTTTGAGCAGAAATTCTGCCATTCTTGTTTTGCCGCCCTTTGACGCGTAGTGTAAAGGAGTAAGTCCTTCGTCCGTTTGAGCATTAATATTAGCACCTCTTTTGACCAGTAATTGAACAATTTCTATTTTATCTTTCTCCAATGCAATATGTAACGGGGTGAATCCATTATTTACTTCCGTATTAAGATCAGCTCCGTTCTCAATCAGCAATTGCGCGATTTCTGTGTTGCCAAAAGCTGATGCATAGCATAAAGGGGTCGCATTATGTTTATTCTTTGCATTAACAACAGCTCCCTTTTTTATCAGCAATTGCGCGATTTTTATTTTCCCCTTTTCTGATACAATATGTAATGGGGTGTTTCCATTTTTATCTTTTGCATTCGCATCAGCCCCTTCCGTAAGCAGCAATTGCGCGATAGCGTATCTGCCGTATCCCGCTGCATGATGTAATGGGGTGTATCCTTTGCTGTCTTTTGTACTACTATGATGTAGAAGTGACCTGACTTTTTTTATGTCATTGTTTTTCACTGCGTCATGAATTGGTCCCCCATAGCTTATGGCTGAAACCGACAAAATCAGTAGTAGTGTTAAATATCTGACTGTTTTTTTCATATTTGTTTAATATCCTTTTATGTTCTGCTGCCGACCCTTTAATAATAAAAAAAGATCTTCGGGTAAAGATTTTTTTTTTCTGCTTGATTCCCTGGGGTCCAATAAAGTATCGGTATAGGACAAATTAATCAGAAGGGAAAAATCATGAAAAAAGTACATATATATACTGATGGCGCGTGCAGCGGCAATCCCGGTCCCGGGGGATGGGGAGCCGTATTAAAATACGGCGACCATGTAAAAGAACTTTCCGGCGGGGAGCGCGACACTACCAACAACAGGATGGAGCTTCAGGCCGTAATTGAGGCGCTCAAAGCCCTGAAAGAGAAGACTGAGCTGGTAATTACAACCGATTCTACCTATGTAAAGAACGGCATAACCCAGTGGATTTTCAACTGGGTAAAAAATAACTGGAAAACAGCCTCTAAAAAGAGCGTAAAGAACAAAGAGCTCTGGCAGGAACTCTTGAAACTTTCCAAGCTCCATACTATTGAATGGGTCTGGGTAAAAGGCCACAGCGGCCACCCCGAAAACGAACGATGCGACCAACTGGCTACAAGCGAGATAAGAAGATACCGGTAAGCCTTACAAATAAATTTTTTTGAAAATAAAAATTCCCAGCAGGATCAGGACCAGGATTGTGAGGAGCCTGAGCTTGTTGCGGTCATCAATATCGATATCATTTTCCAGCAGAATATAGACATGGGTGGAAAGGGTGCCGATAATTGATATAAATGAAGCAAAGAGAAATATTGAGATCAGGGACAGGATAATTCCTATGATGAGGCCGCCAATATGATGGGAATAGACCAGCTCTCCCATTAGTGAATTGAACAGGTTTACATCTGAGGCAAAGAACGAAAGGTTCGATATTTTCAGCAGGAACGAGGGGACTGCCTGGAAGAGTTTGGCAATATCGTCACTGATGAGGCTGCTCGATATCGATATGGTGAGAGAAAATGAGCCATAATAGACCAGGTAGATGGCTGAAAAGGTCAGAGTGGTGATTATTATCATAATGGGAATAATATAAATAAGGGTAAAGTTTTGTTTTTTTATAAAACGGAACAGGTTCCCCGTATTGCTTATGAGTCCCGGTTTATGCCTTGCCAGGATCGGGGGGTAAAACCAGAACCCGATCCCCGCAATAATGAATATCAGCAAACTGCTTACGTACAAGGGGAAAAAAAGTATGGCGTAAAAAATGGGCCGTACAACAGGGATCTTTCCAAAGAGAATCATAACTACATTGAGCAGGACAAGAATTAATATATTGCTGATAAAAACCGGAAAGATCCGTTTCCCCGTAAAAACGGCAAGATTCGACCTGCCTTTATTTGACCCTGCTGCCCCGGCAGCGATATTATCCATAGTAATTCTGGCAATAATCGTGGAGGCGAGAATAAAGATAAAAAAGATCATTGCCAGGGGCAGCATGTTGAGAAAAGAGAGGGCATAGCTATTGGAGCTCTCCTTGCTTAAAAAAACCGCAGTTTCAATATTTTTGTACACAAACAGCAGCAAGAACATTACAATGATCCCAATCGAAGCGACCATGATTTTTTTTATGTTAAAGGCGCTGGAACAGATTGAAAACAGTTCTTTTAACGTATAGTTTTTAACGCCGGGTACGGAGAGTCCATGGTTCAGCTGTGAAGAACCATGCTTCGCGTTTTTGCCGGGCTTTTCCGGAGAATTTTTTGTTGAGTTTTTAACCGGGGTTTTAACTGAGTTATTCGTTGAGTTTTTAATTGAACGGTTAAACTCTTTCGGTGTCATAAAGACGGTTTCGGCTTTTTCTTTTTTTTCTTCTTTTTTGATGCCCGGCAGTATTGGTCTGGGCTCACGTTTTTGAGCGTCTTTTATTACGGGGAATTCCACAACAAAGAATTTCGCGCATTTGTCGCATTTTACTTTATATTTACTACTGGCGCCGGAAGCCGACGATATGGAATAGAGCGATTTACAGTCCGGGCATACCGTTATTTTTATAAAATTATTACATTTTTTGCAGGTCATAATCGAGTGCCGCAGCCCCTCTATCTCCCCGGCAGTTAATGAATAAATTGAATTACAATTCGTACATGCTATTTGCATTGTTTCTCCGCGTATAAAAATAAAGTTTCAAGTTAAAGGTTTTGTTGACCGGACCAATGAAAACTTCAGCCGGGAAAATAGCAGCACCTCTTTCAGGGGGTGAAACAAGAATATTTTTACCCCCTGAAAGAGGTGCTGCTATTTTCCCGGCTGAGAACCTTCATCAATCAAAATCGTGTACTTCGGTCCAGGTTTCTCCTGATTTATTCCGTTCTTTTTTAAGCAGCTGCTCTTTTTTCTTTCGAACCGAGTCGAATATACTTTTGATCCGGTTATGCCCTTCGCAGGTTTTTGACGGTCCCGTTCCCGATATAAAATACTCATGCTTTACCGGGCACCCTTCTGCCGGTATATCCCCGCTTTTGGAACAGATCCGCTGGGAACTTACAGAGCCCGGCGCCCCTTTAAATTCTCGCGGTTTGTCCAGTTTGGTCACTTCCCGCATAAACTCTCCCCAGATGGGAGCTGCCACCAGGGACCCGCTTTGCCCCGGTCCCAGGGTAAATTTTTGAGAATCACATCCAACCCACACTGATGCAACAAGGTCCGGAATAAATCCCACAAACCAGGCATCTCTAAATTGGGAATTGGTCCCGGTTTTCCCCGCGGCAGGCAGGCGGAAACCGGCAGTACTCCGAATCGCGCCGGAGGCTGTCCCATAGTCCACAACGCCGCGCATAAGGTTTGTCATAATAAATGCAGTTTCGGGTGAGACGATCCGTCTTTTCTTTGTATATTTTTTATCTTTTTGCCTGTTGTATATTCTTTTTCCTTTTTTGTCGTTTATATACCGTATGGAAGAGGGGGTCACGGATATTCCGTTATTGGCAAATACCCCAAAGCCCTTTGCCATTTCCAGGGGAGAGAGTTCAGTTGTTCCCAGTGCCAGTGTTGGGTCTATTTCAAATCTTTTTTCGGGAATTCCAATAAGCCGGGAGGTAAATTTCGCGATCCGTTCTCCGCCAACCATATTATATATAATAACCGAAACCGTATTCAATGAAGAAGTAAAGGCTTTCCTGGCAAGAACGGTCCCCTGGAATGATTTTTCATAGTTTGATGGAGACCATGTTTTTTTTCGGTCTTTATAAATAATGGGCAGATCACTAAAGGCAGATCCCGGTGTAATGATCTTTGACTCTATTCCCGCGCCATATACAAAGGCTTTAAACGAAGAGCCCGGCTGTCTCAGGGATTGGACGGCCCGGTTTAACTGGTTATTCGAGTTAAAGTCGTTTCCTCCCAGCATCACCCTGATGCCGCCGCTCTGGGGATTCAGCGCCACAAGAGCCCCTTCTACCAGTGCTGATTTGCGTAACTGTTCATATTTTTTCCGGTAATTTTCAAGAGTTGTTTCAATACCGGGTATATCAAAAAGCAATGAGATAAACCGGGTGTCGTCAATTGAGCTGTTCCTGAATTTTCCTAGAAAACCGGAATAGCGCTTTAGCTGTTTTCGGCTTACCTTCCGTCCTTTATGGGCGCGCCGCGCGAACCAGGTATCAATATTATTTAATTTATAGCGGTTATATTTTTCCGCGATGCTGTTCTGGTATGCCAGTTTTTTCGCAAGGACCGTTCTGGCAATATCCTGGTACCTGAGATCAAGGGTGGTATGGACTTTGAGCCCTTTCCGGTATACGGTATCTTCTCCATATTTTTTTACCAGTATCCTTCTAATATATTCGGTAAAATAGGGAGCTTTGTCGAATTTCTTATTCCGTATGCTTCCCGTATGGTAACGGGTTTTTACCTCTTTTAGATAGGGGGGCCAGAATTCGGCGAATTGCCGGGAAGCGTCGGCTTTTGAAACATGCCCGGCATCGATCATATTATTGAGGATATGGCTGCAGCGTTTATATGCTGCCTGCGGTTTTCTTATGGGAGTAAAGCGGCTGGGAGATGAGGGAAGGCCCGCCAGCAGGGTGCTTTCGATGAGTCCGAGTTTTTCCGTGCCGTGGCCGAAATAGTATTGGGATGCTGCCTGGATGCCGTAGACTCCGTGACCAAAATATACCTGGTTCAGGTACATTTCCAGTATCTGGTCTTTACTATACGTTCGTTCCAGTTCTCCGGCAATAATAACTTCAATTATTTTTCGCTTTAACTGCCGTTCTCCTTTGGTATAGAGCTGTTTGGCCAGCTGCTGGGTAATTGTGGACCCTCCCTGTTTTATTTTACCGCTAAAAATATCAACAATAAGCGCCCTTAGTATCCCCAGCAGATCAATCCCCGTATGTTTATAAAAGTTTTTATCTTCTGCCGTAATAAATGCCTGTTTCACCTGCTCCGGAATTCTCTCTATTGAAATAAAGCTCCTGTTCTCATCAAACAACTCCGAAATCAGCCCCCCGTTCCTATCATAGATCTTCGTAGATAAATTCGGATCATATACATTCTCCCTTTCCAATAGCGTATAACACTCCGAATAAACCACCACAATATACACAAAAGGCGCAAATACAATAAATAAAGCTATTCCAGTTACAATATATCTTCTTATCTTATTTTTTTTATTTCTCTTTTCCATTATCTCTTTTGTTGTTGTTGTTTCTTCTTCTGCTGTTTCTTCATTTCATCACCAGTCTATACCAACCCTCTCAGGGAATGAGTCCTGTCTTTCCGGAACAGGAGGCACGGATGCCGACGCCCATGTGCAATACACGATGTATTATCACATGGGTGGAGGAAAGACAGGACTCATTCCCGAGCGCACTTATAACATCGCTGCTCAAAAACCAAAGGACGCGGCGCTTCGCGCCGCGAGGAGAGGGGGTTAAGGGGGCGAAGCCCCCTTAACCCCCCTCCAGCGCAGCGTTAGCTGCGCCTTAAAGCGACATACCCCGTTTAGGTCGTAGTTTATATTCGTTAGTGCGCTCGGGAATTAGCCTGATCTTTCCTCCACCCTGGTGATAATACATCGTGTATTGCACCAGGGTGTCGCCATCGTGGCTCCGGTTCCGGAAAGATCAGGCTAATTCCCTGACGTTGTTATCGACCTGATGTCTTTTTGCAAACTATTTGAGCAGTTAAAATCTACTTGTAAATATAATACTGTTTATAGTATACTATATCGGAATATTTGCGCTGTATTACACATTTTTTGAGCAGCTTTTTTAGTAGAGAATGAAATTTTGAGCTCTTTAGTGGAGCAAATGGTGAAATTGAGGATGAGAATGAATAGGAATAAAAATTTTAATATAATAAGTTTGATAGTTGCAGTGATGATACTGATTCCGGTGGCGGGGTATACGGAGAAAATATCCGAAAGGAGGTTGAAGGAGTACGGATCGGCATTTTTGGCACAGGTAGTGCGGGAGAACAGCTCGTATAAAAAACAGGTCAGGATAACCTTGCAGGGGATAATTCAGGATGAAAATGCCGGAATACGGCTTATCGATAAATTCGCGCTTTTTATTCATGATTCACAAAAACAGGGAATTGCGATAAAAAAGACCAAATATTTTTACCGTGACGGCCTGTTTACTTTTTTTATTATTTTGCAGGATGAAAACGACGGCCAGCTCTATACGCTGTATCTTGAGTATGAATATATTAAGAAACGAAGGATCTGCAATCTAAAGGATATTTATTTTTCCCTGGTCTTTGATGAAAAGATAAAGGAGATGGAGAAGTTTTTTAAATACCGGTAAACCCCGGTGGAGATAAATCGTAATGAAAAAGAGTATTAAAAGAAGAATACTATTCTATTTTCTTATAATCGCGGTTACGGCAATTATTTCCGTTTCCTTTCTGGCAGTAATTCAAACCGAAAAAGTTTTAACAGAAAAGACCACAAGCCATTTTGAGAAAATTTCCGAAGAGTTGTATTATAATGTAAACAAAATAATCGCCAAGGGGCTCAGTGAAATAACCATAATTTCGAATTCGAATATTGTAGCGTCCGAGTATGCCGGGCCTGCCCGGAAACGGGCCGAATTGCTTAAGCTTAAAAAGATACTAAAAGTATATGAAGATATAACCCTGGTAAACCTGAAAGGCGTTGTAATAACCTCAACTGATTATAATTTTCGCGGCGGATGGGAATATAAAAAGCATTTTATTAAAGCTTCCCGGGGGAAAACCTCAATCTCCAATGTTCATCTTATTCCGGATCCCGATAAATTAATAATCAGTTTTACCGCGCCCGTGTATAACAGGAATAATACCATACAGGCCATTGTTTCAATTCAGCTAAACATGAATACTGTTGCCGATATTGTAAACCATGTTCAAATTGAACAAACCGGGTACGCGTACCTGCTTGATGAATATAATAAAATTATCGCCCATCCCAACAGCGCGAAAGTACTCACCGCAGCCAATGAGGAACTTATTTTCGGGATTGAAAAGGGGAATAATGCAATACGCTACAGGGAAGAGGATGGAAAAGAAATACTGGGAAGTTTTTTTAACCGCGATAAAGTAACGATTGATCCGGGACTGGATCGCTGGTATACCGATTGGAAAGTTGTTGTTGTTCAGGAAAAAAATGAGTTATTTCAAATCCTCACCGATATAAAGATCCGGATCTTTATATTTTCTTCGGTCTTGTTTGGAATTATTATACTGCTGGGAATGCGGCTGTCCGGGTCAATTACCAGCCCAATTGAACATTTGCGCCAGGGAGCGTCCATAATAGGAAAAGGAGACCTTGATTACAGGGTTGAAGTGGAGTCGGAGGATGAAGTAGGGCAGCTGGCACGGTCATTCAATCATATGGCCGAGGATTTGCGGCTGTCACATATCGCCATTAGTAAGAGTGAACGGAGGCTGCGTACTATTCTTGAGACAGCGAACGAAGGATTCTGGGAAATTGATAATGATTTTTTTATCCGGGATATAAACCCTGAAGTATGCGCAATGCTCGGGTATTCCAGGGATGAGATGATAGGGAAGAATACTTTTGATTTTTTATACGACAGTGACGCGGCAAGTATATTTAAACAGCAATTGAAGCTCCGGGATAAGGGGGTTAAAAGCTCCTATGAATTAAATCTGAAAAGATCGGACAATACCCCGGTATATTGCTTAATTAATGCTACACCGCTTTTTAATGAAGAAGGTAAAAAAAACGGATCCTTTGGCATGCTGTCGAACATCACCTCCAGGATGCAGGCGGAAGAAAAGATCATCGTTCAGAACGAAGAGCTGGCCGATATCAATGATGAACTGGAACGAATAAATGAAGAGCTCATCGGCAAACACCGGGAGAACCACCGGATCAGGAAGGAGATTGAAACGCTGAATGAAAAACTGGAGCAGCGGGTTGAAGAGCGGACTATTGAATTGAAACTGGCGAACGCATCAATCAAAGAATCATTTGATACGCTTAAAAGTACCAAGGACCAGCTGGTAGAATCGGAAAAAATGGCTTCCCTGGGCGGGCTGGTCGCGGGAGTGGCTCATGAGATCAATACACCCATTGGAGTAGGGGTCACCGCAGCCTCGTACCTGGAAGCAAAGATTCGTAATATTGCCGATCTTTATTCAGCCGGAACTATTCCCACGGAAGAGCTTGAAAAATTTATCGGCAATGCAGTTGAGGCTTCTTCGGCAATTTCAATAAACCTGAGACGGGCTGCCGAGCTTATACAAAGCTTTAAACAGGTCGCGGTGGATCAATCAAGTGAAAAAGAAAGAACATTTAACCTGAAGAAATATATTGAAGAAGTCCTCATTAGCCTGGGGCCCCGGCTAAAAGATTCATCCCATGTAATAAAAGTTGAGAGTCCAAATACGATTGAAATTTGCAGTTACCCCGGGGTTTTTTCCCAGATTATTACCAACCTGGTAATAAATTCACTGGTTCACGGTTTTGAAGGAATAGAAACAGGAGAGATTCGTATTGAGATAGCACGGCATAACCATGATTTGCAGATTTCGTACCGGGATAATGGCATTGGCATGGATGAGAAAACCTTGAAAAATATTTTTGTTCCTTTTTATACCACCAAACGGGGAAAAGGCGGGTCGGGATTGGGCATGCACATTGTCTTTAATCTTGTTAACCAAAGAATTGGCGGAACCATTCAGTGCAGCAGTTTCCCCGGCAAAGGCACTACTTTCGTTATTCGAATCCCCGGGGAAAAGATTTTACTCAAGGACTAGTCCTTTTTAATTGAGTTAAATATTCTCTGGTGTTCGTTGATAATTGCTCCCAGGTCCTGGTAATATTCTCCTCGTTTGAGTTCTTCGGGAGAGGGGAGAAGGACCGGGTTGTTAATGAGTTCCGGGGGCATATGCGCTTCGCTTCCCTGAACCACTGTAGCGGAATATAGTTTTGTTGCGGACCGGGCGGAGATTTCCGGTTTGAGCAGGAAATTGAGAAGCCGGTATGCGGCTTCCAGCCGCCTGGAATCACTGCTGATTGAAAAATGGGTTACCCAGAGATTGTATCCTTCCTCCGGTAGAATATACTTGAGGTGTTTTTGCTTACTCGCTTTTTCCAGGTAGGTGGCGTTATACATCTGTGCTATCCATTTTTCCTCTTTCAGTATTTTATCCATGGCGCTAATGTAATCGTCAAAAAGGATCCTGTTTTTTTTCAAACCCAGTCCCCTGTTTCCGGCAGTTTCCAATTCCGCAATATCTTTTGTGTTTAAGGAGAAACCCGAATAGTTCAGAAGAACGGACATCGCTTCCCGGAGATCATCCAGAACAATAGCCTTGCCGCTGTATTTTTTATTCCAGAGAATTCCCCAGCTGTTTACCGGTTCTTTTACAAACCGGGTGTTAATAACCAGTCCCGTTGTACCCCAGTGGTAGGGAATCGCGTACTGCGCCAGGTTTTTACTGTAAGCGTAGAAGAAGCTCATTCTAAATTGTTTTTTTATATATTTGCTGTTTGGGATTTTGTTAAAATCGAGTTTACGGATTAGTTTCAGTTTTTTCAGAAGCGGGGTCATGCCATCGTCCACGCCAATAAGATCATAGCTGTCCGGGTTTGACTGGATTTCCGCTATTGCCTGGTTTGCGGTGTCGAACTCTTTGAGAACAACGGTTATTCCTGTCTCTTTTTCGAAATCATTCAGAATTGAAATGTCGGTATAATTTTTCCAGTTGTAGAAGACCAATTTTTTATTGTTTGCGTTAAAAGAGAACCGGTTTTCGGAGGTAACTATGGTATACAGAATAAATCCTGCTATGCCAATCACGAAGACCGCGCTTAAGAGTACCGGTAATTTATATTTTTTTTTCATGCAAAAAGCTCTCCTGTATCTGCTGCCTCGCAAAGATAATCAACAAATTGTTTTGCCGTTCTTCCCGATCTTACGTTTTGTGATAATTCCCATTGCAGCGCTTTTTTCTTAAGATCCTCATATGGGTTTGTTCGGCCACCTTTCTCAACTGGAGCCAGTTCCGGTTATAAATAGGATAAACGCTGAAAAAAATCGTGTCAAGGAATAATTATATTATTGATTTGTCGGCAGGTGGATGAAAGCGAGGTTATAGAACCTCGCTTTCATGCTTCTCCGGTTTAAGCCGGAAAAATTTCTTAATCTTGTGTTACGTATGTACTATAGTCTCCTAAATGAATCGTATAGGATTCTCCGTCTTCAAAGGGACCGGTAGAGCCAAGGGGGTACCAGCTGCCGTTGGCTTCACCTTTAATGTATATGGTTTGTGTTCCCGCGTCTATTTCTTTATATCCTGATGTCGCACCTATGGCAAGAGGACCGTAGGTTGTATTGGCAGCTTTGGTATCATATAAATAATGGGGGCGGTTTTCCGAATCTCCGTTTTTTTAGTATGATGATACTATAGAGGTTTTTTCTCGTGGAAGTTAGAATCTGTAAAGAAATATATTTGAAAAGTGTGGGGACAAATCTGTCCCCACACTTTTTATGATTTTACTTTATATCGCTTCACTATTCCTTTATACATGGTGGCTAAGGCCTGGTCGTTTGGGCTGTCGATGTCCGTATCACGGAGAACATCGGGCCTGTTTTTGTCGAACCAGGTGAATAAACGGTTGGACGCGTCTTTATCGTCTTGCGCGGCATGGCAGAGTTTTACCAGTTTTCTCATCTCTTCAAGGGAGAAAAAATTTCTGGCCCTGCCGATAACGAGAATGAAGCTGCTGCCGTCATCTGCCTCTTTTACTTCCATTTTGGATTTATCGGCCTGGGGGAGCTGGGAGCCCAGGGGACCGGAGAGCCCTTTCTTTTGTTTCTCATTGTTTAATTTACTCACCTGCATATTGTACTGTAGTACCTGGGCCTGCCGGATGAGGTAAAGAAGCCCTTCTTCGTTAAGATCTTTTATAATGGTCTTGAGCTGCTTTTGCAGTTCAGCAACCTGGGGGTTTGCTTTTGCAGCGGTCTTCTTTGCTGCGGTTTTCTTCTTCGCCGATGTTTTTTTTGCTGCCATGGATAGTCTCCTTTATAAAAAAAAGTTTAAATACTTCGATCCTGCGGGCTTTTCTTTGCCTTTTATCTTTCGTCTTTTACCTTTCTCCTGTAATATAAGAAACAGTACCGGCAAAGCGTTTTTTCCAATAGCTGTTATTTACAGTGGTAATGGATACCTGCTTTCCGCTGCTGGGAGCGTGAATAAATTTCAATTCTCCCAGGTAGATCCCAACATGGGATATGCCGCTGCCCGTAATATTAAAAAAGAGCAGATCGCCAACTTCTGCCTCAGAAAATTTAATTTTTTTCCCTCGCTCGTATTGCGCACCGGAACTTCGCGGTAATTGTATACCATTTTGAGCGTATACGTAAAGCACAAAACCGGAACAGTCAAAGCCCACGGTGGAATTCCCCCCATAGGAATAATCAGTACCCAGGTGATTTTTGGCAGTATGGGCGATCTTTTTTCTTACTGTTTGGGCGGTATGGGATTTATCCGATTTATAAGCCCCGATAATCAGCATGGAAAATAACAGCACTATTATGAAGGCTATAATTGCTTTAATCTTTGCTTTCATTTTTGACTCCTCATTACACCCGGTTCCGGAAATGCATCATAATAGTATACAAAAAAAAAGGGCCGACGTCAATATTAATTGCAATTAATTGTAATAATGTTTGTATTGGCTTTTTTGCTTGATTTATTCTCAAATGTTTTATATTATTATATCGTATAATAGATACCGGGTAGAAAGGAGCTGACGGTTCTTCCTGGTTCTGTATATAAAAATGAAAAAAGTGTGATTAAGATCAATGAGTTTATATAAACATATATCGGCATTTATTATTATATTCGTGATGAGTACATCCCTGTTTGGGTGCATGTATGACTTTACCATCGGGCTCTGGGAAGACGGTATTATTCCCTTTTTTCTCTCCGGAGATTTTAACAGTGAAGACGAGGATTATATCAAAGAGGCAATGGATGTCTGGGAAGCGAATTGCGGTGTTCGGTTTGAACAGGTAACTCCCAGCGGCAACGCGTACCAGATAATTTTTGTAAACGAAAATCGCTGGTCTTCTTCCATAGGAGAGAACAATGCCAAATGCCATATGATCTTTGGGAACGGCAGTGACCCGCTTGAGCATATTATTCATGAGCTTGGCCACTGTTTGGGCCTGCTCCATGAACACCAGAGACCCGACAGGGACCAGTACATAAATGTCTACTGGGATTTAATATATGACGTGTATGAGCATAATTTTGAGATAATAGACAATCCGCTGTATGTAGAACAGGATTATATTTATGATTATCAATCAATAATGCATTACCCTGAGCAGAGTTTTGGGATTTTTAATGCCGTAACCATTGAAGCAAAAGATAGTAGTGATATTTCCCGTATTGGGACTACAACTGAAACGGATATTGCCAAGGCTAAGGAAATATATGGCTCCCCGCTAGAACATCCCGGTTATTGTTACCGTTTTTGCGATTAACTGCCGATTAATAGCTAATTGCTCTTTATACGAGCACATTCAACTGTAAAACGCCTGTTTTTATTTTTTTATTGACTTCTTTAAAAAAAAAGATATTCTTATTCTAATATATTCAAATAAAGTACAACCTGGAACGCAGAGAAATTTTAATGAATAAAAGATGGTCTGTTTCGATATTTATGCTGTTTTTCATGTTTTTTGCTTACGGAATCTCCGGTCCCATAATGGTGTATGGGCAGGCCGGCGGCGGGGAAAATAAGGCTCCCCGGAGCCGGGAGGAGATGGAAAAAGATATCGATGAGCTGCACAAACGGCTCGATGAATTGAACGAAAAAGTTGACGATATTAGTGCCTTAAAGATCAGCGGTTTCTTTGATGTAAGTCTTTCAAATTATAAAAACAAACCGAATATTTTTTCCCTTGGCGATTTTGAGCTCGATATCCAGCACAGCTATAAAGAGAACTTTGAAGTGGCAGCGGCCCTGGTCTTTCACGAAGGAGCTGAGCTCAAAGTAGGATTTATCGACTATCATATATTTGGCGGATCTATCTCTCCCCGGGACAAGCTGTTTGTTGAAAAGGGGCTTCATATCCAGATTGGCAAGTTTGATGTGCCCGTGGGCAATGACTGGCAGCATATTACCGCTATTAGCCGGGTAACCGTAACCGCGCCCTTAACAACAGAGAAGATCATGGGCGGCGGCTATAATGATACGGGCCTGCGGATCATGGCCAACTTTGTCGCGTTTAATGCCACCTTCTACCTGCTTCACGGCCTTGAAGAAAAATATTCCTACGGCGGAAATTCTCTGGGCGGCAGGATCGGGTTTACTCCTTTTAGTAATCCTTATATGCTGCGGGCAAGAGAAAGTTCAATATTTGAGGTGGGAGCTTCGTATATATATGATATCGACCGGGAAGGGAACCACGCGGAATCCGTTCTTGCCTTTGACGCGGAGAGCAAGCTTGGCCCGCTGAATCTCCGTGGGGAGTACTATAAACGGGACAGGACACTGGGGGTATATTATACCGGGTTCCAGGTTACGGGAACAGTCGATTTTGGAAATATTGGCCCTGTGGGGCTGCTTCTTTTTACCCGGTATGGTTATTTTAATATGGATGTCAAAGAAATCGCGACCGACAGGGAATCGTTAATGAGGATTACCGGCGGTTTTAATTTAAATATTGTTAATATTCTGCATTTTAAACTGGAGTATCAGCAGCACTTTAATGGAACGGCAAAATCCGTAGCGCATCAGTATTATAGTGAGCGCCTGGGCTATATCCAGCTGGTAATAAAATTTTAAATGAGGAAAAGATAATGGTGAAAGGGGTTCGGATTCTTTTTTTTATAAGCACAATTCTGGTGCTGGTTTTATTCAAAGTATTTGCTGGTCCTGTAGATCCTGCTGATCCATTTGATGAAGATACATTAAAGATCATGCCCTTTGTCACGTCAAAATCGAGTTGTTATCAGTGCCATAAAAAATCGGAGAGAGAGAAACTGAAAGATCCCACCAGGACCTGTAAAAACATGTGTGAGACCTGTCATAAAAAGGATATTGAGAACCATCACCCCATAGGAGACAGGGTGAAATCATCCATACAGGCAAAGATACGCAAAAGAATTCCTTTAAACAGCAGGAAAAGAGTGACCTGTTACTCATGCCATAATTTACACATAAACCGGTATGCCGCAACACCGTGGAAAGCGGAAAGTCTTTTTGATAGTGTGTTTAAATCAAAAGACCGATATAAAACCTATTATTTGACAGTACGAAATAATGAGGGACAGCTCTGTAAAAAATGTCATTAAGCAGTATGGAGAGGTATAATGGAGAAGAAACGCAGGAGAAAAGTAGTTCTCATAAACAAAAAATTTCAGTATAAAATGATAGCGAAATTTATTGTCTTAAATATGGCAATAATGGTCCTGTTTGCCGTAGTGATCTTTTTTTTCATGGACAGTGAAATTGGAACAAGACTCAATGAGGCTCACAACAAGTTCCGGGATGTGCGGTCGATGCTTATGCCCGTTGTTATAACTCTTTCTTGTCTGAACATACTGATCGCATCTATCGTTATCTGGGGTGTTGTTCTTTTTTCATCTCATAGGATTGCAGGTCCCTTGTACCGGTTTAAAGAAGAGCTTAAGAAAATATATCACCGGAATCTGAAACCAATAATCGGGATCAGGGATGATGACCAGTTATATGAATGTTCCGCCGCTTTAAAAGAGATGTCTGAAGTTCTTTCAGGAGACCTGCAGCATATAAAACAGGCTGTTGCAGAGCTGAAGTCACTGGAAAAGAAAGGTTCTTCCAAAGAGCTCAAAAAGAAGATACAAGAAATTGATGAGATATTGGAGCAATATACATTTCAGTAGCATGTACTGTGGGAGTTGAATACCACCAGTAAAGGTTGACAGGGATATATGGGCGATAAAATAAAGACCATTGTGTCAAACGTACTCGCAATATCGCTCCGGTGGAAGATGTATTCTATTGGTATCTTCATTGTGTTGATGTTTTTGTTCATCCATATGGTTTTAATTATTCCCCGCCTGGAAAAAGAGAAATTCGAAGAGCGAAAAGGCAAGCTTAAGGCTGTTGTAGAATCCCCGGTCTCTCTTATGGATTACTATGAAAACGCGCTTCGCAGACAGGCCTGGAAGGAGAATCCGGCCATCCCCCGTACCCTGGAAGAGGCCAAACGATTTATTCTAAACAATCTCCGGGAAGTCTATTACGACAAAACCGAGTCTTTTTTTGTTCTCAACGGTGACGGGATTATGATAATGCACCCGGTAAAAAAAGAGCTTGAAGGCCGCAATATGTTCGCGGTGAAAGACCATGAAGACGCGCTGGTTTTTAAAGAACTGGTAATAAATTCCCAGAGAGACGGAGAGGCTTATGTTAGTTCGGTGTGGCAGTCGAAATACAGCCCGCTGATATTTGAACCGCAAATCACCTACGCGAAATATTACTGGCCCTGGGATCTTATTGTCTGCTCCACCGTTTATACCCAGGATATTGTAGATTCCATGAGGGAGTTTACAATATTGTCGATAGTATATATCTCGCTAACCGGCGTTATCGCGATGATTATTATGTTTGGTATTATTCATATTACCTTAAAAAAACCTCTTGGCATGATGCTGGAAGGAATTGAAGAGATCCAGCAGGGGAACCTGGATCACGCGGTAGCGGTGACTTATTATGATGAATTAGGATACCTGTCCGAGCAGTTTAACTATATGGTTTATATTCGAAAACGGGCAGAGGAGAGAATCCGGGAATCGGAGACCAAGTACAAAGAATTAACGGGCATGCTGCCGGATATTGTATACGAAACCGATATCAATCTTATGGTAAGCTATTTTAATAAAGCAGGCTATACCCTCCTGGGATATACGGATGAAGATATTAAACAAGGGCTTTCAATTAAAGATTTTATGGAGGAAGCCGATTATTTGCGATTTGCCAACCTTTTTAAACGATATGACGGGAAAGAGGAACTGGGCTTGTTAACAACCCATAAAATAACAACAAGAGACGGACGGGTCATATACGGAGAGAATAACACCATTGTCATTAGTGATGAACGGACGGGCTACCGCGGACTTCGGGGAATTATTCGTGACGTTACTGAAAAACTTGAAATGGAGCAGACCCTGGCAGTGGCCCAGAATAAATATAATGAAGAACTTGAACGGCAGGTGAAGAGCCGTACTGTTGAACTGCAGCTCACGAATGAGTCTCTTACGGAATCCTATGATACTTTGAAAAAAACCCAGAAACAGCTTGTTGAAGCTGAAAAAATGGCGGCGCTTGGGGGCCTGGTTGCCGGTGTTGCCCACGAGATCAATACTCCTGTTGGTATTGGGGTAACTGCTTCATCATTTTTGGAAATGCAGGTCGCGCATTTTTTTGAACTTTTTTCTTCTAATAAATTGAAGCGCACGGACCTGGAAGATTTTTTCGACAAGGTTGCAAAAGCGTCTACGTCTATTTCTTTTAATCTTAATCGTGCAGTGGAACTCCTGGCGGTTTTTAAACAGGCGGCTGTTGATCAATCGAGTGAAGATAGAAGAAAATTTGAGTTGAGAACATATATTGAAGAGGCTCTTTTGAGTCTCCGGACAAAATATAAAACAACAAAGCATAAAATTATTTTAAACTGCCCTGAAGGGATTATAATCGAAAGTTTTCCCTGGGTCTTTTTCCAGGTTATAGACGGCCTCCTTGAGAATTCAATACTCCATGCTTTTGAAGGAATAGTGGAAGGAGAGATTGTTTTTGATATATCGGTAAAGAATAACCAGCTCCTGTTCTGCTATAGGGATAATGGGATTGGCATGGATGAAGCAAAGGTGAAGAAGATCTTTGATCCTTTTTATACTACCAAACGGGGACAGGGAGGAACGGGACTTGGCATGCATATCGTTTATAACCTGGTGGTTCAAAAACTGGGCGGAGAGATTGAATGTACCAGCAGCCCGGGAGAAGGAACGGCGTTTATACTGAGGATTCCCTATACATCCCTGGTTACATCTGCTGAATAATCTTTCCGCAGGTTTTGCAGGTAACAGTTTCTCCTTGTAAAAAGACACCCTCAACAGGAGCTCCGCAAGAGGGACAAAATGAAGCATCAGGTTTTTTAGCTTCCCCTTCTTTGGTAAAGAATTCATCAGTTGTCCGGTCGAAATGGCCTTCGATTAGTTTGAGACGTAATGCCTTCATGAGAAGATTTTGTGCCGCGGGTTTCCGGATTTCCAGTTGAGCCGCGAGATCGGACAGGGGAATCCTTCGATATGATTTAACAATAGTAACAAGAGATTCAATAACTTCTTCTCCTTTACGGTTTTTTTTCCCTAATATAATAAGAATTACTCCGGGAATGATGAGAAAGAGGGAAAAAATGACAATAACGGGACCGCTTTGTACCTGTTCGGGATTCTCGCCTGTAAAATACATGCCTCCCCCTATAAAGAATATAAGAAGACCCGGAATAAGAAGCAAAAAACCAAAAAATTTTTGAACGGAATCTTTTATTGAAATACTCATAGCCCCCTCCTGTACTGCCTCAGTATACACCGGAACTATTGCGCTTGTAAAGAATTATTTCGTCAATACGTTCTTTATCACTTCAGGAACAATTTCAAAAAACTGGATTTTAAACAGGGCCTGTTTTCCAGGAAGAGAGACGTTGCGTGCAACGTCTTTACGGGTTGGTTTCCCGGAGATTTGTCCCGGGTCAACACCACAGAGCCAAAAAAACACCGATCCCCTCGCAGGAGTCGCATCCCTCCTCAGAGTCTCCATAGCCCTGGCC
>JAAENB010000183.1 GCA_024224995.1 bacterium
ATCGGTATTCCCGGGCTCATTGTTGCCGCCCCCTCCGATGCCCTCACTGCCAAAGGTCTTTTAAAATCGGCTATCCGGTCCAACAACCCGGTTCTCTTCTTCGAACATAAACTGCTCTATGCTATGACCAGCGAAATTCCCAATGATGACTTCACTGTTCCCCTGGGGAAAGCCCGTGTCGCGCGTTCCGGCTCCGATGTTACGATTGTTACCTGGCTTCTGGGAGTTTCCATCGCTCTTGAAGCCGCTGCCCTGCTCTCACAAAAAGGTATTGAGGCGGAGATTATCGACCTGTGTACTCTTTATCCCATTGATTTCGACACCGTTATTGAATCGGTTTCCCGTACCGGCAGTCTTGTTACCCTTGAAGAGGGGAATACCATGGGCGGTATTGGCTCGGAAATTATCGCCTCTGCCGCGCTTATGGGACCGGGGATCTTTAAGACCGCGCCCGTCCGGCTTGGCGCTCCGGAGTGTCCGGTTCCTTACGCGAAAGGTCTTGAGGAGATGATGCTTGTTCAGCCGGAGATGGTTGTGAGCGCTGTTGAGAAACAGTTGGGGTGAAAGAAAGTTTGAAGTTTGAGGTTCGATGCTTCGGCTCCGCTCAGCACAGAGGACTTCGGCTCAGCACAGGGGTTTGAGGGTTTCCCCAGGGAAGAGCTGGTTTAGGGATGTTGCCCGGGGTTGGGTTGCAGAGACGTTGTGTGTAGGGGAGAGGCATGCCGTCTCCCCTACACACAACGTCTCTATGGGTTTTAATCCGGCAGGAATTGAATAAGAGTAAAAAATTAATATGAAGAGTAAAGACTCATAGCAGAACCGGTAAAACCAGTTCCTGAATAACCACTTTTATATTTTATTTGATACCCTTCATCCGTTTTTTCTTTCCAAAATATATATCTTCTATTATTATATTCACACTCAAAACCTGCAAGACCCATAATACGAGTACTATTATCAGTAGAGTGAAAACTCATAGCAGAACCAGTAAAACCAGTTCCTGAATAACCACTTTTATATTTTATTTGATACCCTTCATCCGTTTTTTCATTCCAGAATATATATCTTCTATTGTTATATTCACAAGCAAAACCTGAAATACCACTTCCTTTTAATATATCAATATCGCTGCTTAGATCTTCTATAGAAACAGATCCAATATTATCCTCCAAATCATCTATCTTTTCATTTATAGAGCTCAAATAATAATTCCCAACCTTACTTTCCAGAGTATCAATTCTACTATCAAGACTGGTTCCGGAATTACCAATATGACCTTCTAAAGCAACAAGTCTATTGGAAACACTTTTTGCAGGGCTTGCAACAACATTACCAACATAACTTTCTATATTATCAATTCTGGAATCCAGGCTGCTTGCTGAATTTCCCACATGTCCTTCCAGAGAATCAATCCTGGAATCCAGACTGCTTGCTGAATCTCCAACATGTCCTTCTAAGGCTAAGACCCTTGAATTAATAGTATCTGCCTGTGCCTGGTTAACCAATTTTAATGCTTCAACCTCTTCCTGTAATGATTTGATCTTTGAATACATATCGGAAAAACTAAAACCGCTCTCTCCCGAATCATCAACAGAATCATTCCCCGCAGAGAGTCCTTCTTCACAACCGGAAAAAGCCAGAACTGAAATAACCAATAAACTGATTATAGATAGATTAAATATTTTCATTTTCCATCACCGTCCATATTATTATTGTTCATATATATTAATGACAATAATCCGGTAATCGTAACAAACTTTTTTGACATTTATGAGGAAAAAAAGGGGTCAACCTGTCTTTAAACTTTCCTCAATATCAATTTTATAATCCTTGTTCCCTCGAAAGCAAACAGCAACAGCGGTAAAATATTTATACTCACCGGTTTGATATTTTTTCACCTGCGATTTGGCTTCATTGAACTTTGAATCAAATACAGTTTGGGAAGCGCTTTTGGGAACACGTTTAATTTCCATAAGGAATTCAAAGGGAGCATCAACATCGGCGGCAGGCAGAGTTCTGGCCATGATATCGACATTGCCGTCGGCAGTAGGAAATTCGGGCAGAACTTCATACAAATTTTTTGGAAGATAGTAATAAAGAACATGAAAGAGCAACCCTCTGTAAAAGCTTTCATTAACGTCTTTAAAAAAGTCGCCGGGAAATTCCCTGATAACTTCATTAAAAAAAGATTCCAAAAGAGCAGTGATATCACCGGAGCGTTTAAAAGTAATTATCCAGGAGTTAATATCTTTATCGGGAATTTCAAAATCCTTAATTCTTTCAAAATACGAAAGAATCATTTCAAAGGTGACAATATTTGGAATAACAAATTCATCGGTTCTGTCACTATACGTCAAAAGGCCCAGGTGGTACAAACATTCATTGATATATCGACCGCTTTTATAATCTCTTAGATCAAACTGCCTTCTGGGATCAACAGAAAAATCAAGAGCTTTTCTTTCGGTGATCTCAAGAAGCACTTCATCACGTTTTTCATTATTTTTGCCAAAGATATATGCCACCTGGTTATATTGCACCCTGATATTCTGGTCTGCAAGAGAGTCGGGAATAGTATTTTTATTCACCAGTTCTTTAAGAAAATACATGGTCATCATGGGGTTGTAGACTTTTTCACCATGCCTGGAAAATTTATACCCGTTATAATATTGAGACAGGTATCTTTTGACTTCATTTTTTGATATTTTTCTCTCTTTATAATCATCATATATCTCATCAAGCAACATATCGATTTCACTTTCAGTAATACCAAGCATATTGGTATAGGTTTCATCGTGAGTTATCCATTCCGCGATATTAAACCCGCTGTTCATATCGGAAATAGTAATGGGAAGAATTCCGGTTATATAAACCTTTTCAACAGCAGATTTTGTGCATTTTTTTATAGTCTCAAAAAAGGATCTAAAAAAACCGCCTTTCCTGGTAATATTGAGATATTCATTAGCCTCTTCCGGGGCATGGATGTAGTGAATTGCCATTGCATTGGTAAGGGCATCATATTCATCAATTACAACGTAAAGTCTTCCGTTTTTCATTGCAATAAGACCGTCAATAATTTCAAGTGCGCCAGAAGCATTATTTTTATATTTATATTCAAAATCATTGATATAGGCATTATCAATACCCAATTCTTCAGCATAGTAAAAAAGAAAATTGACTAATTTGGTCATTATACCTGAATTGAACTGTTTCCCGGCAAAATCTTTATCATTATAGGAATAATCGCTCATGCCTGAGAAATCGAGGCCCAGGAAAAAATATGAATTTCTTCGAGGAGTTGGATTTTTACCAATATAGAGATTCGCAAAAAGTTTTTCAAATTTGTCTTTAGCTTTAATATCGTAATACCATCTGAGCATTTCAGTGAAAAGGGATTTGCCGAATCTCCGGGGGCGAAGGAAAACAGGAGTATTAATGCGCTCCAATTTTTCAATATAGGCGGTTTTGTCCACATAATAATATCCTTCAACCAATCTTTCAAAATTACTAATTCCATAGGGGATCAATTTTTCCATTACAGGCTCCTTTTGTTGATACGATACTATTGATACAGGGAAAACAAGTCAAGAAAATAAGATTTTCATATCTTATTGAAACTGAATATATTCGTCAAGTTTCTCAATAAAATCTTTTGGATCAAAAAGCTGTTCAATATGATAAACTCCAGCCGGGAATTTCTCTTTACAAACATATTCAGCGACTATTGAAGCAACTTTCCCTGTGATTTTTGCTTCTTCTCTCCCGCGAATAGAACAATTGTACTTTAGTGTTTTTCCATCCTTTGTGCCTGTTGAATCTACATTTACAACAAATATATCGGAACCGAATTGAGTTTTTTCAAATATTTTTATAAATAGTGACTTCATAAAATGGATCTTGAGTAAACTAAAAAACCCGAGTCTTTTTAGTACCGCGAAAGTCTTTGTAAAAAATTTCGAATCAAAACAGAAGCGAGTAGAGGCAGATTTTAAATTGAGCGTTTTGGCCACAACATGTTGGTCTGCAAAATCAAATCTATACGTAGTTCTTTGACCAGTTTTATCCGGAAAAACAGTTTTCTTTCCATCTTCAAAACCCTTAACCTGTTTTAATGAACCATTTTCAACAATCTCAAAGACTGAATTCATATTATCTAATGTCCATTCAATTGCTGCTTTACCATGTTTATCACCAAGTCCAAGCATCAAGTGTATATCCACGGTTTTTAATTTATCAAAATGGGATTGACTGTGTTTAACAAGTAAATTTGTTAAACCAGGTGATAAGCCAACACTTAAAACACCTGTTGCTTTTCCTTTCCTGGCATGAGCGTCCAAATCCCCAATCCCGGACAAAAAGCTATACGAAGCTGATATATCAATATACTGTATCCCTTTTTTGAAACAAGTCTCTACTAATCTCGTATCTTTTTGGTCCAAGCACATAATTAGCAGCATAACATCATCTAAAACACTGTTGTTATTATGATTTTTAAATGCGTCGAATTGAAGAGGTATTACAGCCTCTTTCATTGTTAAAGAAAATTCTGTTGCTTTTTTAATATTTCTACCTGCCGCAATAACTCTACCCGGAAATATTTTAGCAAGATCTTTACATATAACCTGCCCTACTTGCCCATAACCGCCAATTACTAAAATTTTATTTTTTTTCATTCACTTTGTCCTTGTATTTTTATTCATACGGTTTGGCAATGCAATCGTCGAAACCTTCAACGATAAGTATTTGTAAATGATTTTATATTTTTGATTATAGTATTTCATATAAGCTTCATGTCAACACTTTATCTTTACTATTTGATAACGGTTGCCGGGGAAAACAAAATAACTTTACAAATTTGTCCCCAAACTTTTTTAAAAATAGACTTGAATTAAAAAAGAAACAATGGGAGTTTGCAATCTTATAAAACATGAAATTATTTATCCTTACTGTATCCCGAAAGGGGACAGGGTTATAATGATTTCTATTAGTTCATGAATGGGGAACAGGAACAACTGAAGGATATGCATAAAACTTCTACCGTGATATTTTTATTCTTTTCGATTATATGCACTGAGTTATATGGAGAAGAGAAGAAACGGATTGCTTTTCTTGACTTTACCGCAAACAACATTTCCGAATCCTATGCAAGAGTAGTGAGAAATAAAATTGAAAAAGTTTTTTTAAATACAAATAAATTCCATATCCTTGAAAAGAAAAGGGTTAAAATAGTTATGAATGAAAAGGATTATGGAGACGAAAACTGCCTGGAAGCCAGGTGCGCAATCACAATTGGAAAGCATATTTTCGCAGATTACATTGTTGCCGGAAGTATTGATGTAGAAAACAATTATACTGTCATTATCCGCATCTTTGACATTACATCATCAAAAATTCTTTATGTATATTCAGAGACGTATGAATCAAAAGAAAAAATTTTGAAGAATTCATCTTATATTGAAGAAATCTCAGCGCAATTTATTGATGTAGCAACTTCCAATAATAAAATAAAAAAAGCAAAAGATATATCAAAAGATATATCAATTCCGGATGAAAATATTCAAGCCGTGGAAAAGACCATTGCACTTCAGGGTAGAAGTTCGAACTTTTTTTATTTATCACCGGGGATAGGTTATATTTTACCCATTGGAGATTTTATTTATGAAGATCATAGTAGCTATGATTTTTCCTTTCAAATGGGGATCAATAATGTATTTATTAACAATTTATTTATCTCTCTTGGTTCCGGTTATTGCGAATTCCCCAGGATAAGTAAGCATTTAATAAGCTCCTATTCTTTCGCTCTTTCTATTACTTATATTACAATGAGTACAGGATATTCCTATAGTATATTTGATACTATCTTTATATCCCCTTTTGTTTCCTTTGGGGGAGGTTATGTTGATATTGGAACAAATATTTTTTATAAATCCGGATTTCAACCAATATTAAAAGCTGGTCTACATCTTGCTTACGCATTTAATTCCAGTTCCAGAGTCTTTACCGGTACAACATCTAATATAATCTTTGTTAGAGATGTAGTAATTAATTATCTTTCTTTTGAAGCAGGTATGAAAAGATTCTTTTAATAATCTAAAACCAGGTTGGATATATTTTATTAATGCGCTTAAAATCAATAACAATACTAACTATAAACATTATTATCATTTTTATTGTAACAACTCAACTAAAGGGGGAGTCCCCAAAACGTATTGCAATACTTGGTTTTAAAACAAGCAGCATCCCGGACTCATACGGGAAAATAGCCAGGAATAAACTTGAACTTGTACTATATGAAATAGAAAACTTCAATCTACTTGAAACAGGAACATTTGAATCAATAATAAAAGAAAAAAATCCCGAATTAAGAAACTGTGGAGAAGCTGAATGCGCCATAAAGATTGGTAGTTTTATTAAGGCAGATTATATTATAACCGGGTCAATAAAAAAAAGCGAGATGTATGTTATAATAATTAGAGCAATAGATGTAATACTCGGAAAAACGATTTTTGAAGCAACAAAAACCTATGAGAACGAAAACAAAACATCTAAAGTAGTAAATGATATAGGGCAACAACTGAAAGACTCAATAAACAAGATGGAAGCAGGAAAAAAATTCAAGCCAATCAATGATATATCCAGCAGTTATTATCTTTCAGTCAAACATGGGTATAGTTTTCCCATATGGGATTGGAACACAACATTATTAGCGAGTAATCTTTCAATAACGATAAAGGCCGGCATGAATAACATATTTATTAATAATCTTCTTTTAACGGCTGAATTTGATCACCAGATATTTTCCTCTAGAGAAAACAGGTTCGTCACTCTTGAAAATAGTGTCATTGTAACTTCTATTTTGCTGTCTGCCTGTTATTATATAAAAATTTACAATTATTTTTTCTTATTACCTTCTTTTTCTTACGGTATCAGTCTTACGGAATTCGAGGGTTTCATTGATCAGCCAAATTGGAACAGCACAGATCAGACTCTAAAGGCCAGCTTATACTTTGGTTTTAGATTTAATAAAATTTGGGATATTCATCTAGGAATATCTTATCAAAACATATTCACATCAAATAAAAATCTACAACTCTTGAATTTTAGTACCGGAGTGGGAGCCACTTTTTAATCGAATCAAATAACCGGAAAGAATATAAAAAAAACCTCGAACTTCGAACCTCGAACCTTCTCTTATATCAAATTCATCCTCTTCCGCATCCGCGACAGGGCAACATCGGTTATGCCCAGGTATGAGGCTATGTGGTACTGGGGAAGACGGTGGAGAATATCCCGGTAGGTTTCCAGGAAGCGCAAGTACCGCACTTCCAGGGAGTCCAATATCTCCCCTTCCCTGGTCTCGTTATAAATCAGCGCGTATTCCGCGTAGAGCCGTCCAAAACGGTCCCAGCAGCGGTGTCTATCATACAATTCCTCTACCGCGCTCCTGGTAAGTAAAACTGTTTCCGTCTCTTCAAGAGCCTGTATATAGAACCTGCTGGGCAGGTGTTTTATCATGGAACTGACGGACCCCACAATCCCGTTTTCCATAGTACCCTCTATGTCCTCTCAAGAAACTCCTTTTAATAGGGCCTGTTCCCGAAGATTTTAACCGGGGCTCTGCTCTGTCCACGGGGTTGAAACCCCGAGCTACAACACGTCGCCCCGCTGGGACGATTCTGTCTTGGGTCAGCATCAACCAATGGTCAACCAATGCCCTGCGGGCGATTCGGTCCCATACCAGAAATACCCCGGAGGGGTAAAGTCATGTAGCCCGGGGATTCACCCCCGGGTAGCCCCATGCTGAAACCGATCCATTTTTTAAAAACAGTTTCTTCCGTATTTTTTCCCGGCCCTGCCGGGTC
>JAAENB010000184.1 GCA_024224995.1 bacterium
ATTTGAATATTATATATTGGAGTAAGGGGGGCTGATGGATATATGCAGCCACAAAGGAATTGTTCTTACCGCTCAGACTTCCGAGTATGTGTGTTCAATTTTTCGGAAGCTTGGGGTCGACTTAAAGCAACCGGTATTTATACCCGATTTAACTCAAAAACAGTCTCATTCCTGCGGTAATCTCCATGAGATCAGGATCGGGGACAGGAGTTTTTATTTTTGCGATGTGGAGGAGAAAATCAAGGAGCAGGACGGCTGGACAGGGATCTGTTCTGAGTTTTATGTCTTCAAAGATTATTTGCATAAACTTATGAAAGAGAAAGATATGACTTTTGAAACTTTTCCAAAGGGAACCCGGTACAGCATTAATATTTCTGAAAAAGGCGATATTATAGTGTTGTAGACCGGTTCCCGTAAGGGCCTAATCCCATCTTCCCCGGGCAAAATGTTTTCCCGAACCGGTAATTTCAAAACCTTCGGGAAATTCCACAATAAACCCCCCTTCTTTCAGGTCTTCCAGCACAGGACGAAG
>JAAENB010000185.1 GCA_024224995.1 bacterium
ACTGTGACCACCACAGTGGCGGTTGGGTCATCAATCGTACCCGTTAACTCTGGGGTTTGGTCATTGGTGTCTAGATCGTTCAAGCTCACCATTGGTGCGACCGTATCCACGGTATAGGTTTGGCTATCCGTCACACTGCTGCTGTTGCCTGCTGTATCCATGAAGGTCACATTGGCATCAACGGTGAAGTCTGGATCGTTGAGTAAGTCACTACCTGCAACATCAACACTCCAGGTACCTGCAACGGTATCAACGGTTGCTGTGTAGTCAGTACCATTGACACTCACCGTCACCACTGTGCTGGTCGCATCCGCTGGGATGCCTGTCAACACACCCGTTAAGGTGACATTGCTCGACAGAGACTCGGTTTCATTGAGTACGTTGTCCGCAGTGATATCGTCAATGCTAAACACCGTTGCGGTTGGGTCTGGTGGCGTTAAGTCAACGGTTAAGCTACCAGTGTCTGTGCCCACATTGCCTGCTGGGTCGGTTGCCGTGACCGTAATTGGATAGGTGCCTTCCGCTAAGCTTGG